>JAUUZS010000116.1 GCA_030589835.1 Cyclobacteriaceae bacterium | reverse complement strand
TCCATAATGGCTATTGATAATTTGCCAAATGAATTGCCAAGAGATGCATCTGAGTCGTTTGGTGATCAATTGATTGAGTTTGTGTTGCCGAAATTATTACAGGATGGAGCGCCAGCCATCATTAAAAATGCCACCATTGCCGAGAAGGGAGACCTGACTCAAAAATTCGAATATCTGAGGGATTATTTGAATGAGAAATAGTATGCGTTATTGAAGGACTAATCAGAAAGATTATTATGAAAGATATTTTAAAGTATAATGATTTTATTGGATCCGTTCATTTCAGCATGAATGATGAAGTATTCTACGGAAAATTAGTCGGCATTGATGACTTGGTGACTTTTGAGGGAAGTAGTGTGGATGGTTTGAAAAAATCCTTTAAAGAAGCTGTTGAGGATTATATCGAGTTGTGTAAAATGGCAAATAAATCACCCTTAATTCTCAAATTAAATTTCCATAAGATAAAATTTTAAGTAACTTTATGCACACGTGTGTTTTAACGGCGTATTTTTTAATAATTGTAATATATTCCAGTTTAATTATAAATATTCAAATTTAATCATAATTCATTCATCATGGAACTCGGTAAATTTTCATTTGGAACAGGGGATCGTTTTGCTCATCAGGGGGAAGCTCAATTGCAGGCAAGTATTCTTGCTAAGCAAGCCGGCATCGAATTAACACATGTCTGGAATAAATCTTTCAGAGAACATAAAACAGTTAAATCGGATCCTATAAGTGTAAGAGAAGAAGCAGATGCAGCTGTAAAAGCCCTGGGGTGGACAGGACAATATTGTGTGGATGCGGATCACATCAACATGGATACGGTTGATGGATTTGCGGCGTGCTCCGATTTTTTTACCCTGGATGTTGCTGATTATATTGGCAAAAAAGTAAGCCAGGCAGAGATTGATGAATTTGTAAACAAATATTCTAAATACGTTGGGGAGTTAAGCATTCCTGGAATCGCTACACCATTTCAAATTGACGAAGTATTTTTAAATAATATTGCTTCTACATTCTTATTTGCCGCCAAGGAGGCAGGGAAAATCTACCGAAGAATTGCTGAGCTCAAAGGCCATGAGGATTTTGTTGCGGAGGTTTCGATGGATGAAGTCGATGATCCTCAAACACCGGCAGAATTGTTTTTTATTCTGGCAGCAATTGCTGATGCAGGAATACCAGCCCAAACCATTGCCCCGAAATTTACCGGTCGTTTCAATAAAGGTGTGGATTATGTTGGCGATGTAGATCAGTTTTCCATAGAATTTGAACAAGATATTTTGGTGATTCAGCATGCGATTATCGAATTTGGATTACCAAAAAATTTAAAATTAAGCGTCCATTCGGGAAGTGATAAGTTTTCGATTTACAAACCCATCAGAGAGCTCACTAAAAAATATAATACTGGTGTTCATGTGAAAACAGCCGGCACAACCTGGCTCGAAGAATTGATTGGTTTGGCAGAGGCGGGTGATGAAGGACTGGAATTGGCAAAGTCAATTTATGAAAAAGCGCTTAGCCGATTTGACGAACTTACCGGGCCATATGCCACCGTGATTGATGTGCAAATTGACGGCCTGCCCACTGCAGAAGAAGTAAATGCCTGGTCAGGCAAAAAATTTGCAGATTCGCTCAGGCATGATCAGAGCAATCCTGACTTCAACTTACAATTTCGGCAGTTGCTTCATTGTGGGTACAAGGTTGCCGCAGAATATGGAGAAACCTATTTCAATGCCTTGAATAAGTATAAAGACATCGTCGCAAAAAATGTAACAGAAAATATTTTTGAAAGACACATAAAGCCATTATTTGTTGGTTAGTGAAGCGATTTAAAAGACAACAGCTATGAAAGCATTTTTAGATAAAAATTTCATTCTTGAAAATAGTACAGCTGAAAAGCTGTATCATGACCATGCGGCAAAAATGCCCATCATCGATTATCATTGTCACCTCCCAACAGAAGATATTGCTTCAGACAGGAAATTTGAAAACCTGACCAGGATTTGGCTTGATGGTGATCATTATAAGTGGCGTGCCATGAGAACCAATGGCGTAGATGAGGATTTCATTACCGGTGATGCTGATGACTTTACGAAATTTAAGAAATGGGCGGAAACCGTTCCTTATACCATGAGAAATCCGCTGTATCACTGGACACACATGGAACTTCAGCGGCCTTTTGGTGTGCATCAGATATTGAATGGTGAATCGGCGAAAGAAATATATGATACCTGTACAGCTCAGCTCCAAAAAGATGAATTCAGTTGTCGTGGCTTGTTAAATCAATTTAATGTTGAAGTGGTTTGCACTACCGACGATCCGATTGATTCGCTGGAGTACCATAAAGCAATAAAAAAATCTGGTTTTAATGTGCAGGTGTTGCCAACCTTTAGGCCGGACAGGGCCATGGCTGTAGAAGATCCGGAATCCTTCAATTCCTATATAGATCAATTGGGCGAGGCAGCCAATGTGGATATTATGGATTTTAATCATTTGATCGATGCTTTGCAGTCGAGGCACGACTTTTTTGATGCTATGGGCTGTAAGTTGTCAGATCACGGTTTGGAGCAGATTTATGCTGAAGATTATACCGGTGATGAAATCAGCTCCATATTTGGCAAGATCAGAATAGGCCATGAATTAGAACAAGACGAAATATTAAAATTTAAGTCTGCCATGCTGATAATTTTTGGCATAATGGATCATGAAAAAGGGTGGACTCAGCAATTCCACCTTGGAGCGTTGAGAAATAACAATTCTAGGATGGTCAGCAAACTTGGCCCTGATTCCGGCTTTGATTCTATTGGTGATTTTGAAATGGCGCGTCCTATTTCCCGCTTTTTAGACCGGCTTGATTCCAGTAATAAATTGGCAAAAACAATATTGTACAACCTCAATCCAAGAGACAATTATTTGATTGGTACTATGATAGGAAATTTCAATGATGGCTCTATTGCCGGAAAAGTAAATTTTGGCACTGGTTGGTGGTTCATGGATCAGAAAGAGGGCATGGAAATGCAGATGAATGCCTTGTCAAACCTCGGATTACTGAGTCGATTCCTGGGTATGCTTACCGATTCAAGAAGCTTTTTATCCTATCCACGTCATGATTATTTCCGAAGGATATTATGTAATTTGCTTGGTAAAGATGTAGAAAAGGGAGAATTGCCCAACGATTTGGATTGGCTTGGAAAAATGGTAGAAAATATTTCCTACAACAACGCAAAGGAGTATTTTAAATTTTAGTAGGAATCGTTAGAAGCAATCCGACATAATATTTGATTAAAAATCATTGAGCATTTAAATAGCGAAGTAGAAGAAACAGGATAATTAGAAACTGTTTGTGAATCGTTTTTTCAGAATTATAAATTCTATTTTTAAAAAAAAACACCTTTCTTAATTCGTCATTCAAATGTTCGTCATGCTACTTATATTATCGAACATTTATAAATAATGGGATATGGGAAAAATAGTCACTTTTGGAGAAGTAATGCTGAGGCTGGCTCCTCCCGATTTTTTGAGATTCAAACAATCAACCTACCTGGAATCTACTTTTGGAGGAGGTGAGGCCAATGTTGCGGTGTCCTGCGCCAATTATGGCATGGATGTGAGCTTCGTAACCCGGCTTCCAAAAAACGATATTTCCGAATGGTGTGTGAGGACTTTAAATACTTATGGCGTCAATACAAGCGAAATCGTTTATGGCGGTGAACGCGTAGGAATTTATTTTCTGGAAAGCGGAGCGGTGAGCCGAGGCAGTAAAGTAATTTACGATCGGGCAAATTCTTCGGTTAGTCAGATCGCACCGGGAATGATTGACTGGAATAAAGTATTCGAAGGAGCGAACTGGTTTCATTGGACGGGTATCACACCTGCAATCTCTCAGGGAGCAGCCGATGTATGCCTGGAGGCGATCAAAGTTGCTAATGCCAGAGGCATTACCGTCTCATGTGATTTGAATTTCAGAAAAAATCTTTGGAAATATGGCAAGTCTGCCGATGAAGTTATGCCTGAACTCGTTGCCGGAACGGACATTATCCTTGGCAATGAAGAAGATGCTGAAAAAGTGTTTGGAATTCATCCCGAAGGAATCGATGTCACCAGTGGTCACGTAGAAGGCGTTGCTTATGAATCGGTCGGAAAGCAATTGATGGCAAGGTTTCCTCGAGCAAAAAAGGTCATCATCACACTGCGTGGATCTGTCAGCGCGAGCCACAATTCATGGTCAGGAGTGCTTTGGGACGGGAAAAAATTATGCCAGGCACCTATCTACGAAATCACGCATATTGTCGATCGGGTAGGCGGAGGTGATTCATTCATGGGCGGATTGATCTATGGATTAAATGCCTATGCAGATGATGATCAAAAAGCGCTCGAATTTGCGGTAGCAGCATCCTGTCTTAAACATACCATTAAAGGAGATTTCAATCAAGTGACTGTGGATGAGGTAGAGAAGCTTATGGGTGGCGATGCATCGGGGAGAGTGTCGAGATAATTTTTATAGTTGGATAGCTTTAAACTAACAGCAAAAACTATGGCAAGATTTTCAAGAATAGAGGTAGCATTGACCATGAAAGAAAATGGTATGGTGCCTGTCTTTTATAATAAAGACATTGATATTTGTAAAAAAGCACTCAAAGCTTGTTATGATGGAGGAGCAAGGGTTTTTGAATTTACAAACCGGGGAGACAGGGCGCATCTTGTTTTTCAGGAATTAATCATTTGGGCGGAAAAGGAAACTCCTGAAATGATACTTGGAGTAGGGTCGATTGTGGAAGCCGGAACTACTTCGCTTTACATTCAGTTGGGGGCAAATTTTATTGTTTCCCCGATTCTAAATCCAGATATGGCTGTGGTGTGTAATCGAAGGAAAATATCCTGGTCTCCTGGCTGTGGTTCATTATCAGAAATTTCAAAGGCAGAAGAGTTGGGTGCGGAAGTAGTGAAAATATTCCCAGGCTCCCAGGTAGGAGGGCCAGGTTTTGTAAAAGCGGTTTTGGGGCCTTGTCCATGGACGAGCATTATGCCGACCGGAGGTGTCTCTCCCGATGAAGGTAACCTTTCGGAATGGATTAATGCAGGAGTACATTGCGTTGGAATGGGCTCACAACTCATGGTGAAAGATGCTGACGGCAACTTTGATTATGCCGCAATTGCACAAAAAACTAAAGAAGCCATTGAAATAATTTCTAAATTGAGAAAATAATTCATAAGTCAGGAGACTGATTATTTTTGATTTTCGTATTTTGAGAACGAATTTTTTAAACAACTTGTAAATGCATAAACATAAAAGTATAAGTAAGGTAGTGTTGCTGCTGGTTTTTATTGGTTTTTTTGTGATTTCCTGCGGAGAAACAGAAACCAAAGAGCATAAAACCCTGAAACTGGCTCACGGTTTACCCGTCGATCACCCTGTCCATAGGGCAATGGAATATATGGCCGAACGTTGCAAGGAAGTTTCAGGCGGAGAGCTTCAGATACAAATTTATGCTGGTGGTCAGCTCGGTTCAGAGCAGCAATGTGTGGAATTGTTGCAGATCGGCAGCCTGGCCATTACAAAGGTTTCTGCAGCTGTCATGGAGAGTTTTACGGATGATTATAAAGTGCTTGGATTACCCTATATTTTCAGGGATCAGGAGCATGGATTTAAAGTTCTTGATGGAGAAATAGGTAAGGAGTTATTGCTGAGTACTGAAAAAAAATGGATTCGTGGATTGTGTTTTTATGATGCTGGAAGCAGGAGTTTTTATACTATAGACAAACCAATTACGCATCCTGATGACCTGAAAGGCATGAAGATCAGGGTCATGAAAAGTAAGACGGCAATGGATATGGTTCAGTCTTTGGGAGGCAGCCCAACTCCAATTTCATGGGGAGAATTGTATACTGCTTTGCAAAGTGGGGTCGTTGATGGAGCAGAGAACAACCCTCCTAGTTTTTATACCTCCCATCATTACGAAGTGTGTAAGCATTATTCGCTTGACGAGCATACTTCAGTTCCTGATGTATTGATTATTAGCCAGCATATTTGGAAAGATCTTAATGAGGAAGAAAAGGGTTGGCTTCAGCAAGCTGCAGATGATTCCGTTCCGGTAGAAAGAAAACTTTGGGCTGAATCTGTAAAAAAATCTTTGGAAGAAGTTGAGAAAGCCGGGGTTACCATTTACAGACCGGATAAGGCTCCTTACCTTGAAAAAGTGAAAGATGTGTACGAATCGTACAAAGATCAGGAGGTCAT
Organism: Cyclobacteriaceae bacterium; assembly: GCA_030589835.1. The sequence goes on along the minus strand of JAUUZS010000116.1, from coordinate 3,374 downwards.
CTATTCATATATAAAAAGAATTCAGGCAGTAGAATAATATTCCTATGAGATTAAGAGAGAAGATAGACAAGATATTAGAAAACTTTGTGGCTGCCCTCATGGGTATATTGGTCATCGATGTACTGTGGCAGGTTACAAGCAGGTATGTATTAAGTTCACCAAGCTCCTTTACTGATGAACTAGCAGGATTTTTATTGATATGGGTTGGCCTGTTTGGTTCTGCCTATGTGGCAGGAAAAAACGAGCATTTGGCCATTGATTTAATGGTGCAACGGTCTGGCCCGGCACGAAGAAAATTCCTGGAGATTTTTATTGGAGGATGTATCGTTGTATTTAGCTTTTTTGTATTGGTACTTGGAGGGACATGGTTGGTATATACCAGGTTTGCTCTGGAAGTAAAGTCAGCTGCGCTAGAGATTCCTTTAGGATATGTTTACATTGTTTTGCCGATAAGCGGACTGCTGATTATTTTTTTTACAATAGATAATACCCTACAATTTTTAAAGTCGCATAAAGAAATTTAAGATGGATTATACCGGAATAATTATTTTAGTCGTAAGTTTTATTGTATTGCTATCCATGGGAGTTCCTATTGCCTTTAGCATTGGAATTGCAGGAGTATTAACTATGGTGGTAAGCATAGATTCACTGCCGGCATTTACTACATATGCACAGCGTATGGCTACCGGGTTGGATAGTTTCGCGCTTTTGGCCATTCCTTTTTTCATATTAGCAGGAAATATTATGAATAGCGGAGGTATAGCCCACCGGCTTATTAACCTTGCAAGGTCATTGGTAGGCAATCTGACAGGAGGATTGGCATATGTAAATGTGATTTCCAACATGCTTTTTGGAGCAATTTCAGGCTCTGCAGCGGCAGCTGCCTCTGCAATAGGAAGCATCATGGGGCCGGAAATGAAAAAAGAAAATTATGATGATAATTTCAGCGCTGCTGTAAATATCAGTTCCGCTACTACGGGCTTGTCAATTCCGCCAAGTAACGTCTTGATCGTTTTCTCGTTGGCCAGTGGAGGAGCGTCAATTACAGCGCTTTTTCTTGCCGGTTATATTCCCGGTATTCTCACAGGTTTGGCCATTATGATCACAGCCATGTCTATTCTCGTTCTGAAAAAAGAGGGGATTTTAGGACTGGTAAAGGCATTAATAAAGTTAACAATTATTGGAGCGGTAATATTTGCCCTTATCTATGGGCTTATATATGCGCATGGCAATTTTTCACATAATGTTTACACGACCATCTGGGTAGTTTTATTACTTGCATTCACCGCATTTGCTGTGTATAAAACCATAAACAATAAAGAAAAAGCTAAAGCGGGATTTAAAATATTTGTTGATGCGGTGCCAAGTTTGTTACTGTTGGTGATCGTTATTGGTGGTATTGTTGCCGGTTTTTTTACTGCAACTGAGGCGTCAGCCATAGCTGTGCTGTACGCCCTGGTATTATCTATGATATATAAAGAAGTTAAGGTGAAAGATCTTCCGGATATACTTTTGAGATCTGTAAAAACAACAGGAATTGTAATGCTGTTGGTAGCGACAAGTATGGGCCTGTCATGGATTATGGCTTATGAAAATATACCCCAAAATGTAAGTGCCGGACTTATAAATATCAGTGACAATCCTTTTGTGATTCTCTTGATGATTAACCTTATCCTTCTGTTTGTTGGTGTTTTTATGGATATGACGCCGGCTGTCTTGATTTTTACGCCCATATTTCTGCCGATTGTTGAGTCTCAATTAGGATTATCACCCGTACATTTTGGGATTATCATGGTGTTGAACTTGAGTGTGGGATTGTGTACTCCTCCTGTTGGATCTGTATTATTTATAGGATGTAGTGTGGCAAAGGTCAGAATAGAAACCGTTGTAAAACCATTGCTACCCATGTTTCTGGCAATGATTGTGATTTTGATGCTGGTAACATATATTCCGCAGATTTCACTTTGGTTGCCACAAGTATTCGGATTTTAGGGATTGTTCTCTGATTGATATGCCGAAAAGCTGTAAGGATTTAATTTAATAAAAGACATAAAAAAGCCCGGGTTCATTAAAATGAAGTCGGGCTTTACTTTTATGTTGAGAAGCTTATATTTCTTCTGTTTCTACAATTTTTGCTAAGATATCTTCGTAGGGGACTACCAAAAATTTCTCTCCATCAAGATCGATTTCGGTTCCTGAATAATCCTTGTAAATAACCTGGTCACCTACTACGATTTCCGGGCCTTCAATATTACTCATTGAAATCACCTGACCAACTTTTGGCTTTTCCTTTGCGACTGTATCAGGAATAATGATTCCAGAAGCGGTTTTTTGCTCTCCTGAAGTATCTTCCACTTTTAGGATAACATTCTGATTTACGGGTTGTAATTCTCTCATAATAATTTAATTCGTTTTTAAATCTAGTAATCTATTCAATTTGGCTTGATCAAATCCGATGACCATTTCGCCATTAATTTCTGTTTGAGGCACTCCTTGTTGGCCACTTTTGCTCACCATCGCCTGAGCAGCACTTTGGTCGGAAGCTACATTAACTTCGCTGTACCTGACGTGATTCTTCCTTAAGAAATTTTTGACAGTGGTACACCAGGGGCATGTCGGTGTGGTATACAAAGTAACGCGTTTTGCAGGCTTGTCTTCAGAACCGACCTTTAATTCATAAATAATATTTTCAAAATATGATTTATAATAATCGGCATCAAGACAACCTTTAAGTACATTTTTGAATTTATTTCCTTCAAATTCAATTAACGTGGGAACCGACTTTATACTATAATTCTGATGGATATCCCTTACTTCTGAAACATCAGCAGCATAGACATGAATATCTTCAGAATCCAACTTAATGTTTTCAATGTTTTGTTTTGCGCAGGTGCTATTTGCAGAATCTTTTTTATACAAAAGCAGATAAGTGTTTTTGTTCCGGCTTAGTTCGCCTTTAAGTTCATCATTCGAATGAATTGTTTTGACCTCCATATTATATTATAATTAATATCATCTATACATATGATTCAAGCTTCATATATCATGCCAATTTCATTTCAAATTTAAAAGTAAAATAATTCGGACAACCTGTCATTTTAAAAATATTTTTTGACAGGATATCATAATCCTATGTCAGGTTTATTATCAAAAAAAGTGATATGGTATTTTTCATTTTGAACCAGCACCCAGCACCTAGCACCTAATTATTTACCCTCGCCATGAAAGATTGTAAAATTAATGAGGCGCTGATTTTATCGACATTTGCTTTTTTTCTTCTGTCCTTTTTTTTCATCCCCCCAATAATCATGGTTTGCATAGCGATTTTAGAAGTAAATCTTTCATCTTCAGTTGAAAGCGGGATTTGAGGAATC
>JAUUZS010000404.1 GCA_030589835.1 Cyclobacteriaceae bacterium | reverse complement strand
TCAGCATTGGTAAGATAGTATTCGGGCATATTCATGATTTTCACAAAAATCTCATCCCCTTTTGAGTCATAAAAATACCTCGACGGAAGTGATTTTGCAGTTCTGCGCAATCCTTCATCAACCTCCTTTGCAAATGTATGTATCATAATTTATGGTTTTTTGTGAGTCGGATTCCTGTGAATTGCCATTGATGTTGTGGGTGAAAGAAATTTCTATAGCTTGGGCGGCCATGATGAGCAGAGGTAGCAGATGATGCTCCCCGCAATACCATTTGATTTACCATAAACTTTCCGTTGTACTCCCCTACCGCTCCGGAGGGTTTTAAAAACCCCGGATAGGCCAAATAAGCACTCCCTGTCCATTCCCACCGTTTTCCCCAGGTCAGGGAATCAGATGCCACTTCCCATTCAAATTCAGTAGGCAAACGCATATTTTTCCATTCGGCAAAAGCCACTGCTTCATAATAACTTATATGGCAAAGGATATCATTTTCGGGTATCGTTTTTAGTCCTGAAAAGGTATAATGATGCCATTTTCCATCTATATTGTGCCAATACATTGGCGATTGGATGTGCTGCTGATTTATCCATGCCCATCCTTCATCCAGCCACAATTCAAAGCGTTGATAGCCATCATCTTTGATAAACTCTATATATTCACCGTTCGTCACGAGCGATTTGCTTATTTCAAAATCATGTAAAAAAACCTTGTGACGTCCCATTTCATTGTCATAAGAAAACCCATCACCTTCAAAACCAATGTCATAAATCCCTTCAGGAACAGACAAAAAGCCATCTTGTTTATTTTGATGGCTAGTGAGGTTATAGCCTTGCTTATACACAGGGAACAATGGGTTGTGACCGAGAATATATTTGAGATCCGATAATAACAACTCCTGATGTTGTTGTTCGTGGTTAAGGCCCAATACGACCAAATCTGCAATTTCAATGTCCTTATTCTTCAACAAATGAGTGATGTGATCATCGACATACTTTCGATATGCATAGACCGTGCTTACACTTGGGCGCGTAAGATTTCCCCGGTTTGCCCTAAGTACCCGATCGCCAAGTGTGTTGTAATAACTATTGAAAAGGAAGGCAAAATCTTTGTCAAAAACCATATATCCAGGGTAATGATTTTTTAGAATAAAGGCTTCAAAAAACCATGTCGTATGTCCTAAATGCCATTTTGGAGGGCTGATATATACGACCGGTTGTGGAATATAATCTTCCGTAATCAGGGGTTCACATTGCAGTACGGAATACTGCCGGATAGAGGCATATTTTTCGCCTAGATCAATAGTTGGAGTCAAAGTATTTAAATCTAAAGTCATTTTGCGATTTTGGGTTTGTCAAGAAAAGTGCTTTCGATGATGGGATTATGATATAAATGGAAAATAGGATTAATGAAGTTTATACAATTTTAAAGAAACGTATTTGCCGCTATTGGTTAGTACTAAAAGCAAATCCCATTAAAATTGTTTTTTGAATATCATAAAATTAATATTGTGGCATTGTCTTGATGCATGCTATTCTTGAAAACCTCATTTCATATATATAACATGTTGCATTGAAAAGTAGTATTTTTGTTGCTTTCAACTTCTATTTATGGAATTATTTAATAAAAACACCAAGATGACGGATCTGGTACATAGCAATTATTTATTGCTACCTGTACTAAACAGGTTTGGGATCAGGCTTGGTTTTCAGGACAAAACCATTGGCAACATTTGTGCGGAGATGGAAATTGATCTGAACTTTTTCCTGGCCATAATCAACGCTTTTCATAATCATGAATATTTTCCGGAAGACGAACTTCAGTCCTTTTCTTCCAACCTGATTGTCGATTATCTACGAAAATCACACATTGATTTTAAGCGATCCAGCCTGCCAAAAATCGAAGCCTCACTAAGCAGGCTGGTAGAAAACAGTAAATCCAGTGACCTGAAAGTGATTCAATCTTTTTATATAAAATATAAAAATGAATTGCTGGAACATATTAAGGATGAAGAGGATAATGCATTCCCCTATGTTTTGGAACTACAAAAAGCCTATGATTTAAAAACATCGCCATTACCAAATAGTGTTATCAACTACTCTATTCATAGTTTTGAAAAAGAACACACCAATGTCGACGAGAAATTGTTTGACCTTAAAAATATCATTGTAAAATACCTGGAGCCAAACTATAAGGATAAAGACTGCAATGAATTTCTTTTCGAATTATTTCAATTTGAAAGGGATCTTACCGATCATGCCAGAATCGAAGATAAAATCCTTGTGCCAAAGGTGATGGAAATAGAAAAAGAATTGAAGGATGAATAACCGGATTATTGTCATACACCCTTCAGAAATAATAAGGCAAGGATTACATAGCATTATTAAAAGCCTTTTTGATATTGATGCGATAATTTTAGGTCAGCTTAATGAGCTGAAAAGCTATCATGAGATTCGCAATACAACAATAATATTTATGCTAGATGCTGAGCTGAATCAAGATCAATTCATCGATGATGTTAAAGATTTCAAAAAAGTCAATTCCGTTAAAATTGCGCTTATAGGTGCGCCTTCAGCTAACGATCATAAAGATGATTACGATTGCTACTTTCCAATAAACGCAACAAAATCCATGATTTTTGATTTGCTTGATCCATATTTAAAACTAAATATCAAAAGCAAAAAATCAACAGCCACAGATTTGACTGAACGGGAAATTGATGTGCTTAAAGAGGTGGCGCTTGGCAAGACAAATAAAGAAATCGCTGAGGAGCTTTTCATTAGTTTCCACACGGTAATTTCCCACCGAAAAAACATCACTGAAAAGCTCGGCATTAAATCTATTTCAGGTTTGACAGTTTACGCCATTCTAAACAAGCTGATAGACACCAATACGCTGGATCCCAAATCTTTGATCTGATATTGATAAAAAAGCAAAATATGCCAAACAAAACAGTTTTCTGGATTAGGGATAATCCTGGAGTTCGGATTTTATTTTTAGATAATATCCTTCAGGATCTGAAGAAGAAATAAATTCCTCCCAAATGTGCTTATCAACATTATGAAATAGGAATTCACCCCCATCATATTTGATGATCAAAAAACCATATTTCGTATCGCATGAATAATAGGCGCCAAGCTGCAGGCCATACTTTCTGCGGAGGCGAAAGGATTGATTAAACCTGAATTTTGAGCCCCTAATCAATTCAATGGATTCAGATCGCGAAATATCGCTGAGATTTAGGCTGTCACAATTGGTGTTCTGTGGGCCTACAATATAATTGTGTTCTACTTCTTGTCCGAAGGAACAAAAGCAGTTAAACAGGCTTATTATAAGTATAGAATAAAAGAGATTCATTTTATATTTACATCATATACCTGATTGATTTTTGCCTACTACAAATTACTAAAAAAGTAATAAGCTATAACCAGGGTAAGGGAAAACTTAAGCATCGCCCCAAGTAACAGGCCAACAAATGTGCCAAAGGCTGCCTTTAATGCCTGATTGGAATCAGCCCCGTTCATTGCTTCCCCGACAAAAGCACCGAGCAAAGGAAAAATAACAAACCCAAAAGGCGGAAAAATAAAGAATCCCAAGACCACTCCGGCCAAAGCGCCAATTATCCCAAATTTACTTCCTCCCCATTTTTTCGCTCCAAAAGCAGGGATCATATAATCAAGAATCGTAATTGCTGCCACAACTCCTGTCATAATCAGCATGAATTTCATACTAAATGGAACTTCGGGGCCAATTTGCAGCAACAGCAGTGAAACATATGCCAAAGGCGGGCCAGGCAAAACCGGAATAAAACAGCCGATTAATCCAACCAGAATGAACAAGACACCAAGAATGATAAGAAAAATCTCCATGGATCAAAGATATCGTTTCATTAGCCAGGCCCAAAATGCTGTGGTAAATAAGGTAAAGGAGCTATAAATAATCGCCACAACGGCCATTTCGGGCTGACCCAATAGTTTGCTTGCTACATAAATGGCCAAAGCACTGTTTTGCAACCCTACCTGAATAGCGATGGTATACCTTCCTCTGTTCCTGATTTTTACCACCAAAGCAAGAAGATAGCCTGCGAACATGGATATAAGATTCAGAAAAAAAGCCGGTATCAATAAATACGCATATTCTGAAAGGTTTGCTGATCCTGCGTCTTCGAAGCCAAATATGCCAATAAATACAAACAACAAAAACAAGGTCATGGAAACGTTGATGATTTTTTGTGTTCGTTGAACCATCTCCTGGAAATAATGGCGATATACCATTCCTGCCAATGTTGGAAGAAGAACAGTCAACATCATGTTGCCCACTGTTTCCAATACAGGCATTTGTATCTGCGTTTCATTGCCCTCATAAACATGCAAAGCAAGATGTGTAATCAGCGGAATGGTGAACAGAATCAGAAAACTATTGAATGCCGTCAGGGACACCGATAGCGCCAGGCGCCCTCTCAGGAACAAGGTCACCAGATTGGAGGTTGTACCTCCCGGGCAGGCTGCAATCAATATGAATCCGACTTTATAAATCGGATCGATATCAAAAAACATATTGATGACAAAGGCAATTGCCGGCAGGAGCAGCATTTGTGCGATCAACCCCGTGATCACCGCTTTTGGCCTTTTAAATGT
>JAUUZS010000425.1 GCA_030589835.1 Cyclobacteriaceae bacterium | reverse complement strand
CAATAAATGCATAATCGAATATTTCAAAAACAGCTGAATCCGCAGCAAATATTTCATCTTCATAAAATCTCATTTCCCCTTTCTTGAAAAGCGTTCTTCCCAGACCCATAAAGCGTACGTAGGCCTCAACTTCAGGATAATTGTCTCTTACGGTAGGCCCAAATGGAACTTGAGCGATTACCCAGGTAAACTCATCATCTACCTCAGTAATATTTGTGATAACCCGGTAAATGTCTTCACCATTTGAATGATATTTATCATAACTCAATTCATCCAACACATAAAGGAGCAAGAAAATGCTGGACGTAATCCCTATGGTTAAGCCAAGGACATTAATCAGGCTGTAACCCTTGTCCCGGGTGATATTTCTGAGCGATATTTTTAGAAGATTTCGAAACATGAGTCAATAATTATAAATTTAGCTTAGGTAAAAATCAATAGAATATCATTGATATGCTAATAGGATGTTTTGGGAGGAGAAATAGTTTTATGGAAGAATGAAATTTTCCTTTAAAAGGAATTTATGAGTATTGCAAGTTGCTTTTGCAAACAGTTTTATCGCACTTTTTATTAGTATTTGAAATATTATTTTATTGTTAAGTTAATCGTTTATCCATTACATCTCCTTACCTTTGCGGCTTGAAAAAAAATTGAATTATTAAAAAATGACACAATCGATAAGGAATATCGCCATTATTGCGCACGTTGACCACGGTAAAACTACCCTGGTTGATAAGATTATTCACGAGTGTAAGGTATTGGATCCGAGGAAGGAAACCGGAGAGTTGATATTGGACAATAATGACCTTGAACGCGAACGAGGCATTACTATTCTTTCGAAAAATGTATCTGTAACATATAAGGATATAAAGATTAATATCATCGATACTCCGGGTCACGCAGATTTTGGTGGTGAAGTAGAACGGGTTTTGAAAATGGCCGATGGTGTGCTTTTATTGGTGGATGCCTTTGAAGGGCCCATGCCTCAAACCAGGTTTGTACTAAGTAAGGCAATTGATCTTGGGCTCAAGCCAATTGTAGTGGTCAATAAGGTTGACAAAGAAAATTGCCGCCCTGATGAAGTACACGAAGCCGTTTTTGACCTGATGTTCAATTTGGACGCAACAGAAGATCAATTGGATTTCGAGACATTATATGGTTCATCCAAACATGGATGGATGAGCGAAGATTGGAAAGATCAAACTGATAATATCAGGCCATTGCTCGATACTATTTTGAAGTCAATCCCAGAGGCCCCTTATCGGAAAGGTAATCTTCAAATGCAGATTACCTCCTTAGATTTTTCAAACTTTTTAGGAAGAATAGCGATTGGACGCGTATTTCGTGGTGATCTTGAAGAAGGTAAGGATTATATGCTTTGTAGAAGGGATGGGACTACTAAAAAACTTCGAATCAAGGAATTGTACCTCTTTGTTGGCTTGGGCAGAGAAAAAGTGAAAAAAGTTCCAAGTGGCGATTTGTGTGCAATAGTTGGGTTGGATGATTTTGATATTGGTGATACGATTTCGGTTATTGAAAATCCTGAAGCTTTGCCAAGAATTAAGGTTGATGAGCCAACGATGAGTATGCTTTTTACGATTAATAATTCTCCGTTTTTTGGTAAAGAAGGCAAATACGTAACGTCTCGCCATATCCGGGACAGACTGATGAAGGAAACCGAAAAAAACCTTGCTTTGCGGGTTGAAGAAACCGCAACGGAAGATAAATTCATGGTGTATGGCAGAGGGGTGCTACACCTCTCAGTACTCATCGAAACCATGCGTAGAGAAGGTTACGAACTGCAAGTGGGTCGCCCCCATGTGATAGAAAAGGTTATTGATGGTGTGAAATGCGAACCTTTTGAGCATTTAGTGATTGATGTTCCCGAAGTTTCTGAAGGAAAAGCCATTGAGCTCGTTAGCCAGCGAAAGGGTCAATTGCTGGTCATGGAGCCAAAAGGGGATTTGAAACATTTGGAATTTATCGCCCCTTCCAGAGGCTTAATAGGGTTAAGAAATATTATGTTAACGGCTACACAAGGCGAGGCGGTGATGACACATAGATTTAAGAGTTTTGATCCATATTGTGGAGTGATCCCCTCAAAAGCCAAGGGATCGATAGTATCTATGGAACAAGGTAAAGCAATGGCCTTTGCGATAGACCGACTTCAGGATCGGGGAAAGTTTTTTATCGGTGCTGGTGATTCGGTGTATAAAGGGCAGGTAATTGGTGAATATACCCGCGATAAAGACCTGGAGGTGAATGTGATCAAAGGCAAAAAACAAACCAACATGCGTGCTTCCGGTTCTGACGAAAGCGCTAAAATGGCTCCTAAAATCGAATTCTCACTTGAAGAATCCATGGAATACATCAAGGATGATGAATACCTGGAGATTACGCCTGTAAGCTTGCGTATGAGGAAAATCTCATAGAATTTAATTTGCACTTACAGGATACACAACCTGCAGTTATGTGCGTCATTTTCTATTTATTTTGGATTATTTCTTTGAATTATGGATTTTCTTTTAACTTTGTAACAATATAAAATTTTAATAATATAATGAACAACGGAAAAATTAAATTCTTTAATGAATCAAAAGGATATGGATTTGTTAAAGATACAGACACTGAAAAAGAGTATTTTGTACACGTGTCTGGACTTATCGATGAAGTTAAGGACGATGATGAAGTGACCTTTGAACTTGCTGAAGGACGTAAAGGATTGAATGCAGTAGATGTTAGATTAGCATAAATATTAATTTAATTGTAATCAATAACAAGCTTCACACTATGTGAGGCTTTTTTTATGCATAATATTATTGTTCATGGCTAAATACCGCTTGCTAACACATGAAGAGCTTATCGAATTGGAAAAGGAATTTATTGATTTCCTGATATTGAATAGCATTGTTGCCAGTGATTGGACGAAAATAAAACATGAAAACCCCCAAAAAGCTGAAAAAATCCTCCATCTTTTTAGCGATGTGGTTTTTGAAAAAATAATGAGGGAAGCCCAATTCCTGGAATGGAAAGGGGAAATGGAATTAAAAGCTTTTCAATGTCTTCAGGATAAATTTATTGTTGTGGGACTTAATGCCTCTAAAATACAAGAGGCTAACCTAATGGATATTGAATTTATAAAAAAAGCCATGGAAAATCCTCCTACAGGACTTGAGGTATATACCACCGAAATACCATATGTCTCTTCCAGAGAAGAGGAATTGTTTAAACTGACAGAAGCAGGATTTCAAATTTCTGATGGAAAGCTCTTCAAAACCCTTTGCCTTGGTTTGCCTCAATAGTGGCTGTGATCCTTAATCAATATGTTGAAAATTGAATAATATACGGGCTAGGCGGGAAACCACAGTGGTACCATGACTTACTCGCACAGTTAGGATTATCTCCGATAACATGCTTTATCAATTATTAACTACTTTTGTATTCAAATGTAAAGTAAAATGAAAATAGGACAGCTTAATTCATTAAAGGTCTGTAGAACTACGCCTCATGGCGTTTTCCTTGAAGACGATGAAGGTGAGGACATATTATTGCCAGGTAAGTATTTGACGGGCGATGAAAAAGAAGGGGATATCAAAGAACTATTTGTGTATAACGATTCGGAGGACCGACTCGTAGCGACTACCGAGACGCCAAAAATTCAACTCAATGAATTTGCTGCCTTAAAGGTGATTGATGTAAATAAAAGCGGTGTTTTCCTGGATTGGGGCCTGGATAAAGATCTGCTCGTCCCATTTAAGGAGCAAAACAAAAAAATGCAATTGGGCCAGACCTACGTAGTCAGAATGTATCTTGATGAAGAAACTGATAGGCTTGTAGCTACCGGCAAAGTAAAAAAATACCTATCTAATGAGGAGTTGACAGTTCAACCCGGCGACAAGGTGGATTTGATGGTTTTTAATCAAACCGATCTTGGATATGAAGTGATGATCAATGGCTGTCATCATGGATTGGTCTTTCGAAATGAGGTATTTACCTCAGTAAAGTCAGGCGATTTATTGCAAGGCTATATCAAACAGATTCGGGAAGACGGGAAAATTGATGTGAGCCTTCAGCCCGACAAGATGACCCACATCGAAAATAGCAATGAAGTGATTCTGAATGCACTAAAATCCCAGGGTGGTAAACTGAATGTAACAGACAAAAGCTCTCCGGAAGAGATATATGCAGCATTTCAGATGAGTAAAAAGGCCTTCAAACGAGCAATAGGAAGTTTATACAAACAGAAGAAAATTAAAATTGAATCGGGAGTAATTTTGTTGCTTGTTGATGGATAGCGATGTGTTGTTGCCTTATCCATTTAAAAATAATTCCTTATAATGTATACTTGATTAATATATATATAATATATACTTTTGGTATACGAATTAGTAATAAAATGAAAACTATATCACTAAAAATTGACGATTTGATTTTTGGCGAGACTGAAAAAAT
>JAUUZS010000075.1 GCA_030589835.1 Cyclobacteriaceae bacterium | reverse complement strand
AGGTGGGATAATACTAAGTGTTGGCAATGACCAGGAATGGATAAAAGAGCTAAAACCACTTTTGGCATTAGATACTGATGATCAGGATAGGATCCGCGGCCGGAATAAGATTGGCGCAATAGGAAGCACTATGAATCCCGCCATATGGTTTATCCCCTCCATAAAAGAAAATACGCTTAATTCGGAATTGAGTGGAGCAAGCATAGCCGTTCTTTCGCTAACAACTATTCTCGATCGAAATGAAATTGAACATTCCGAATTAATATCAGAAGTTGATGAAACCGCATGTGGGGGCTGTGGCACCTGCGTAAAAACGTGTGCTTTTTCTGCCTCAAGTATAAATCTTGAAGATAAATTATCGGTTATAGATTCAGAAAAATGCAGAGGTTGCGGCAATTGTGTAGTGGCCTGCCCAACAGGAGCCCGCGATTTGGTTACCTATCCTAAGGATTACATTGTTAAGGCTATTGAGATCATGAGCCAAAAAGAAAATGCCGCTAATGATCCCAAAATTCTTACTTTTTTGTGCAATGGATGCGGATATCCTGCCGCCGATCTGGCAGGAACAATGGCTGTCAATGACCCAAAATTGCGCTATTCTTCCAACATTATGCCTTTACATGTTGAGTGTGGAGGGAATATCGGCACACAATATATATTGGAAGCATTTCATCACGGTTTCGAGGGCGTAGCGCTTACGGTGTGTCGCGATGGGCATTGTCATCACATCGTGGGCAATACCGATATGGAGCGAAGAATAAGTCTGTTTCGAGCGGTATTACGTTCACGAAATATAAACGACAACCGCGTGCGTATCATCAAAATTTCTCCTCACGAAGGGAAACTATTCAGTGAAGAAATCCAATCCTTTTCAAAAGACCTAATGGAATAAATTAATTGATGATGGGAAAGAAAAAGAAAGTCACTATAGCTACAACCTGGTTGCAAGGATGTTCCGGTTGTCATATATCATTTCTCGATCTTCACGAGGAGTTGCTTGATGTCGCGGAATTAATAGATGTAAAATACTCCACTCTTGTCGATATCAAAGAAGTTCCTGAAGTCGACATCGGGCTCGTTGAGGGATCGGTTGGCACTGAAGAGAATGAAAAAATCCTCAAAATTTTCCGTGAGAAATCCAAAACATTGGTGTCTTTCGGAACATGTGCCTGCTATGGAGGTATATCCGGAATGAGGAATTTGTTTGATGTAAAAGATGTGCTCAAACGGGCTTACATCGAAACTGAAACAACAGTAGATGGAAAAATTCCTTCTCATCCCGAATTGCCGGCTTTGAAAAAGAATGTGCTACCGATCGATCAGGTCGTAAAGGTCGATGCATATATCCCGGGGTGCCCACCACTTCCTTCTGTAATTAAGGAATCACTTCTTGCGATAATAAATGGTGAACAACCTAATTTACAAACCCGAAATCTGTGCGAGGAATGCAATCGCAAAAAAGAGAAAATGCTGGTTTCAAGCAGGGATTTTATAACCGACAACGTAGTATCGCCTCAGGAGCTTGATACGATTGATGAAGAGTTGTGTTTTCTGGAACAGGGTGTATTGTGTATGGGACCCGCAACTCGGGAGGGTTGCCATTCAAGATGCCTGAAAGGCAACATGCCTTGCCGTGGTTGCATGGGGCCAACTCCTGCCGCGATGGAGCAGGGAGCAAAAATGATCAATGCATTGTCTTCTATTTTGCCCGCAGGTGCGCTCATGTTCAATGAAGATATTGTCGGTGTAGGATATCGTTATTCGATGCCGGTTTCAATTATTCCGGGTCTGGTCGAAAATGGAGAAAAAAAATGACAACGAAGCAAATAATTATACCACAGGTTTCACGCGTCGAAGGACATGGAAGGGTGACCATAAAGCTAAACGATAAAAACGAAGTAGAGAAATCACATTTTCATGTGGATGAATTTCGTGGGTTCGAAAAATTCCTTGAAGGCCGCTTGCTTTCCGAAATGCCGGTAATTACCACTCGGATTTGCGGCATATGCCCCGTAAGTCATCATCTGGCTGCAGCAAAAGCTTGTGATGCTGCCTTTGGGGTGGAAATACCGCCGGCGGCAAAGAAACTACGGGAATTGATGCACATGGCGCAAATCATCCATTCTCATGCAGTACATTTCTTCCTTTTGGCTGCACCAGATTATATCATGGGCCCCGACAGTGATCCTGCAAAGCGCAATCTGTTCGGGCTTCTCGAAACTGATCCGGAACTGGGGAAGAAGGCCATACGCTTGCGCAAAGTAGGCCAAAATATTATCGAGCGTGTTGGTGGGAGATCCATACATCCGGTCACCGCCATTCCGGGAGGCATGAGCAAGCCACTCTCCCATGAAGATCGTTTTGACTCCGAAAAGGAAATTGAAGATGCCATAGAACTGGCACAATTTGGAATAGAGGTGGTACAAGGCATTTATGGTAAATATGCCGATCTGATACCCAATTTGGCGGCCATCAAAACCAACTATTTGGGTCTTGTCAAAGGTGATAATTTTGAGTTGTATGATGGTTCACTTCGTTTGATTGATGAGGCAGGAGGAAGAATTGATGAATTTGATCCGGGAACCTACCACAATCATATCGGTGAACATGTCGAAGACTGGTCGTACCTCAAATTTCCATATTATAAAAAATTGGGTCCTGAAAAAGGCGTGTACAGAGTTGGGCCCCTGGCAAGATTAAATATTGCCAGTTCCATGTCTACACCACTGGCCAATAAAGAACTCATGGCCTTTAAAAAACTAGGAGCCGGCCCTGTACATCAGACCATGTATTTTCATTATGCACGGCTTATCGAGATTTTATATGCTACTGAGCGAATCAGAGATCTGCTCAATGATGACGATATTGTAAGTAAGGAAGTAAGGGTAAAAGTAGAACGAAAAGAAGGAGAGGGAGTTGGTGTGATCGAGGCCCCCAGAGGAACACTGATACATCATTATTGGGCTGATTTTTCTGGAAAAGTAAAGAAAGCCAACCTGGTTGTTGCCACCGTTCATAATAACCCGGCAATAAACCTAAGTGTGAATGAAGTAGCCAAAAAATACGTCAATGGCAACAACGTAGAAGAAGGCGCATTAAACAAGATAGAAATGGCCATCCGCTGTTACGACCCATGTCTGTCGTGTTCTACACATGCCCTTGGCAAAATGCCCCTGGTTGTAGATCTTGTTTCGAAAGATGGTCATATTATTAACACAATTGAAAATCACTAATCCAATGAACTCAAAAGATACTTTTGATAATGTTGTAAAACCAAAATTGACAGAAGTGTTTGGTAACTTTATGGGCAACTCTATTTCTTCACAAGCTTATATGAAAGCATTTAAAGAGATTGCCAAAGGGGATATGATAGGGGTAGATACGTATACTTTGGTAATAGAAATAATTTGTACGAGCGAGCAAACCATTGCTATGTGGGGTGAAAATGGCGCCAACAAACAAAAGGACGAATGGCTAAATATGATTAATTAGTGTCTGTTCATAAAGTCCGCTATCTGCGTTACGCTTGCTCTCAAAATGGTCATTTACGAAATGTAAACTCACATTTTTCGAGCTACGCAAGCCTTGATAGCAAACTTTCTGAACCAGACACCGAATTTATGGATAGGCTCTGATTAGTAATTGTCAATAATGTCCGATCTCTGCAATTCCACCTAGGCACAAGCTAGCGTTAGCATAAAAAGGAGAATGACACAGGCTGCCATAACCTAAAACAGGCTCACACAAGATGTGTGAGCCTGTTTTAGGTTTTATCGGCGATACCATAAAATATCCTCTCCTATTATTAGCATGTTTCTACCTCACGCTAATCTTTCGCCGAAGTTCAGAATTGAAAGTTTTGCTGATTAAACCTTCCTCTTTTTCATGTAAATATTTAGAAATAAAAAGGTCAGAATCAGGATGGCGGGCATCACGGCAATATAGCGTAGAGTTGATGGCCCTGATGAATAATTGTCCAGAAAGATGCCTATTATGGGCAATGCAAGGCTAATAGATAAATTACCCATCCCCCCTATTACACTTAAGCCCAATGCTCCGCTTTCAGGAATTTTTTCTGAGACAAAGGAGAGCATCGTTGGCCAGAAGTAGCACACACCAATGCCAAATACGCCGGCTGCGAGGAATGTGGTATTGCCACTTGAATAGCTAAGCCAGATAAGTCCGATAGTGGAAAAAACTGCTGAAAACAATAGCATGCCGCTTGTTGTTAATTTTTTGACAACTGATCCGGCAAACCCTCTGCCAACAGCCATAATCCCATTGATGAAGGCCAACACCAGGATAGCCGAAACACCTGTCCCCTCCAATAATGTTGATATCCGCTGATTGGTGCCGATCTCGGTAGACGCTGTTAAAATCATGCAAAAAGCCATGAACAGGAACAAAGGGGAAACGATGGCTTTCCACATTCCTTTGGTAGAGATACCCATCTGAACGCGTTCTGTTTTGGGGAATGACTGACCAATTAATAATATTCCATATATGATTGTTGGGATATACATGGCAGCAACTAAAAGTTGCCAGGGCAGGTGGGCCTGCTCGATCAGAAAATATCCTAATATGCTTCCGATAACTATTCCTCCAGGAAACCAGATGTGGAATTTATTCAGCATTTTGGTTTTCTTATCGCTATACATCGTAGCAATCAAAGGATTACATGCGGCTTCTACCATGCCATTTCCGATGCCTATGGCCAATGATCCAAAGAATAAGGACCAGAAATCAAATGCAAACATCGTAATGGTAATGCCGGCCAGATGAAAAGCAAATGCCGCCCATAAAATGCGTTTCATTCCAAAGTGGTCAACCAATGCCCCTCCGATAATCATCGTAACGGTTAATCCCATAAAGACTGGCGCAAAGGCAGTGCCCAAATCCTGGCTGGAAAGTTCAAAATCCTTGATAAAAACTGTTTCAAGTTGTGCACGGACGGCAAATGACACTGAAGTGGTGATTAACGCCAGGCAGCTGGTGATAAAAAGTCGGTTCTTATTGATCGTTTCGATAGCTCTATAATTTTAGGTGAATAAAAAAAATTAACCTGAATAAACCAGGAGAAAATAAATGTTATAAATCAGGAATCAGGAATCATGGATAGAACCATAAAATCCGAGTATTCATGATAAATAAAACTAAATATATAATATTTTAGTTAGTATCTGATAATAATACTAAAGAGAGCAACAATAAGACTAGATAGAGTCTGTCTATAATGTCCGATATCTGCGTTACGCTTGTTTCTAAAAAACTCATTTACATACGTAAACTCCGTTTTTAAGAAACTACGTAAGCCTTGATCTCGAACATTCTGAACAAACTCTGACTTTATAGACGAACTCTAGATAGTGACCGTCTATAAAGTGCTATATTTTTGAAATGTTAAGATTTTTGATGCCAGCCTGTCCGGTAGGCAGGAATTTTTTTTAGCTTTCTCAAAGCAGCAAATGCCTGGGTGTAATACCCTAAAATAACTTATAATCCTATTACTGATGTTGAGGCCTTAGTAAGTCATTAACGGTTTTTACCGGATTGAATGTGCTCACAGGCACCTCTACGAATAAGGTGTTCCAGTCTGACATGGCACCATTCCAAAGCCCGGGCAATTCCTGTGCCTTCAACTCCTGACCATCCTTTGATTTTTGAGAAATAAAACCGGTCTTTGGATCTACATATTTGCTTAGATCAAACTTTTCTCCTTTATAATTTTTTACACCACAAACAAGATCTACAGGATTGAAGTGGGTGGCGGCTTTAGCAACAGATGTTTGCTGAGCATTATTGGCGTCAATCTGTGAGGATTCTACAACTTGCAAGGATTGCGTGCCATCATTGTTTTGGGCGAAGAATGGTCCTCCGCCGGGCTCACCCTCATTTTTTACCATGCCACAAATTCGTAAAGGGCGATTAAATTTTTGCTTCAAAAAATCAATACGATCATCAATTTCATCCAGCTCAGGCAAGCTTGTGATATACAGCTCATCTTTTAAAAACGTCATCATCTCTTCCACATCCCCATCACTGACCTTGCCATCTAGTGCCTTGAGGTAACTGAACAGCTTTTCCTGATATTTCAATAATATGCCTGCCAAAGCCTTTTTGTATGAAATGGTATCTGCTTTTAATTTATCAGGAACAACATTATCAATATTTTTTACAAAGATAATGTCTGCCTCAATTTCGTTCAGGTTGGCAATGAGCGCGCCATGACCTGCGGGGCGGAACAGAAGGCTTCCGTCGGCCTTGCGAAAAGGCTCATTTTCTAAATCGACCGCAATGGTATCGGTGTAGGATTTTTGCTCTGAAAAAGACACTTCATACTTCACATCATAGGTACTTTCAAACTGTGTGGTATTGCTATTAATGTGTTCTTCAAAATTGGCCTTATGTTCCGGAGATACGGTGAAATGGATTTTTACTATTTGATGTGCAGATTGCGCATAAAGTGCGCCTTCAGCAAGGTGCTCTTTGGCAGGGGTTCTGGTTTCCTTTCCATAATTATGAAACTTGAGCAATCCTTTTGGTGACACGGCATAGGAGAGGCCTTTGCTTCCCAATAATCCTTTTAGAATAGAAGTATAATCCTGATTTTCGAGACAAGATGCGATGGATAACCCACTCTTTTGTAAATATGCTTCCAGATCATCTGAAAAAGCAAAATCGGAAATGCGATCAAAAAATGCCTTGATGGATTGCGGGCCATTAGAGGTATTGATTGCTTCTGCAACCAGGTCGGTATTGCCTGAAATATCTAACATCTCATACAGCAGCTTGAACATTCTGCTGGCCGCCCCAGAGGCAGGGACGAATTTTACGATTTGCTTTTGTTGACTGTTTTGATCATACAAGGTAATAAGCGACTCAATTTCTTTTTGATCTAATACAATGATCCCATTAGCTGGCGTGGCAGGTTTCTCAACATTCAGGTAAGGGAAGCCATTTTTAAAATTTTCTAGTTGGAGGTGAATGGTATCAAGATCAGAGCCTCTCTCTTGTATTTGTGCTAAATCAGTACTGGTAAACATAATGGATTATGGGTTTTATTTTATGGTAACAAATGAAATCTGTGAATGATAAATTACTCGTGGCTCAAAATATACTAACATTTCATGCCAATTTCTTTGTTCATTTATATAATCATCCACTAAATACATTTTTTTATATCTTGCTATTCATCAATTATTCATTTGAGAAATCATATTTCAGAAAAGCTAAGTAGTTTTTCTTGTCGGGTGCGACAATCGTTGCGCTTGAATTTTGAACGGGTAGGGTTGTTGGCTCCGTCCATTGCGCACTCAAGATATCCAGCCATTTGATGGATATTTCACCTACATCAATGGTTGTCTGCAATTCTACTTGTCCTCCATCCGGAAAATAAATGGCATATTCCACCCCTTCTATCGCTCTGCAAAATGCTTCATTATCTTCTCGCTCCGAAAGCAGATGATTTGATGGAAGCGCATTATAAAAATCAGATTGATCGATATAGGACCTGGCACCTTTTATCACGTTTTGAGCGATGTCGTTAAGCCCCTGACCGGAAGGAGGCCGGTGAAACCGAGTGCTTGCTGCCCCAAAAAGCACATTGCGCATAAAGGATTCGATGGCATTTTGAGTGGTTTTATGCCTTCCTCCATCATTTCCATATACTTTTACATTATTAAGGGGGCGCAACATATTACTTTTTTTCAAGCGACCTATTTGTGCCAATCCATTGTTCCAATGGGCATCGCCGGTCTTGTGATTGTTTTGCGAAATATCTACAAAATCATAGATTTCAGGATGGTCAAATGTTTCCCGATGTGCCACATGATCCAGATTCCAGGGATCCCACATTTCAGTAGTATAAATCTTCTTATTTTGCTCTTTAGCGATTTTCTTAATGTAAAGCGACCAGAACTTTCCCCATTCAGAAGTCACAGAAGTTTCGTTGTCCATACAGTACAGGATATTGTCATATTTCAGGGAATGTGACAGCACCTTGTCGATAAATTTTTGTTGAAACTCCAATAAGCCCAGGTTGCTTTCCTGAGTGGGGACAGACCAGAAAAAATTATTTTCAGTCAGGATAGGATGGGAGTTCACCTCTGTCGGTATCTGAACGCGTTCAACAGAATAGTTCACATTGTTTTTTGGATTGAAAGGATTGACATCCCAATTTTCACGATAAAAATCGAAGGTTGCCCAGAGTTCTATCTGCACAATAATGTCTCTCTCAGAGCATGCCTTCAGAAAGCGCTCAAAGCGACCCCAGTATTCATCATTCCATTTGCGAAGATCATACCTCTCTTCTTCATTTTTAGCAAAGGCCCACACATTTCCTTCATCCCTGCTCGACATGGTATTTCGCACATAATTGCCCCCAACAGATTTTACCGAATCAAGATGTTCTACGATATTTTGGTATTGAAAAAGATTGTCTTCAACTGATCCGCCAAGGAGCATTATATTTTTGCCGTTCATTGACCAATACTGCTTATGGCTCATACTCGGTTGAATAGGAGAGGATATTTTTTGAGCCATTTCATTGGGAGCGATGTGCTGCTGCCCAAGTTGAATTACCAAATACCAGGAAACAGAAATGACTATAAAAAACAGCGCTGTTGTTATCCAAACTTTTTTCATGGGTAGAGGTTTTGGGTGTACGTAAAATTTGCTTAAAATTAACGCTTTTCTATCCCCATCAAAACTCTTCTGATCTCATTTGCTTTCTCCATGAGTTTATGGCTTTTATCTTTATCCCCGGAGTCGATTATTTTATTGAAATGTTGTAATTGAATGATTTAGGCTTAAAGGGCACCGGAGATGTTGGTGGCATTTTGCTTAAAAATTGGCGCCCACATATCCGGTGAACTTTTTGCCAAACGCACGGTCGAAGAAAATCCAGATCCTGCCATGGCAAAGATGCTTTTTTCGTCTTTCTCTTTTTTCAGCACCGTTAGCCCCAGGGCAAAAGATGTGATGTGACTTAAATGAGAGACATAGGCGATATGACGGTCGTGTTCTTCACTTGTCATATAGGAGATCGTCATATTAAGTTTTTTGCAAATACTGATTATAATTCTGAGCATTTCCTTTTTGCTACGCTCTTTATCGCAAATGATCATTTGCTTATGCTTCAATAATCCTGAAAAGGCTGATTCAGGGCCGGAATTTTCTGTACCGGATATCGGGTGGCACGAAATATACTGATCTCTTTTAGGATGATCTTTAACCACTTCGTTAAATGCAGATTTTGTGGAACCCAGGTCAATAAGCATGGTATCATTATGCATCAGATCCAGTGCTTTAGGAAGCATTTCGCTAATTATATTTACGGGAGTAGCCAGCACCACCAGGTCAGAGACTTTAATGGCCGATTCAAAATCCATGATCTGATCAACAATACCCAGCTTTGTGGCAATAAAAGCATTTTCATTGTCGGTGTCCACGCCAATAAAATGATGGCCGTCTTCAACTGATTTTAAACCCAGCGTAAACGATCCGCCAAGCAGTCCAACACCTATTATTGAGATTTTCATATCTTAGTAAGGTCTATAGATTTAAGCCGGGCAATTACTCTTTTCAGATTGTCCGGTTTCACGCAAAGTGATGCCCTGATATATTGATTACCTTTTTCACCGAATACAAATCCCGGCGTTACGAAAATATGCTTGTCATACAAAAGGTAATCTGAAAGCTTTTTCGAGGATCCGGTTTCAGGATGTACTCTGGCCCAAATAAACATTCCCGTTTGCGACCTGTCGTAGCTGCAGGAGAGCAGGTCAAGTATTTCATAAACAAGTTCCCGTCTGTCTTTGTATTCCTGATTTCTTTGTTTATGCCAATCGTCAGAATTATTAAATGCCTCTACAGCAGCCAGCTGCATAGGTTTGAACATACCCGAGTCCACATTGCTTTTTATTTTCAGGATGGCATCGATGTAATCCTTGTGGCCGGCTATCCATCCGATTCTCCAACCGGCCATATTATGTGATTTGCTCATCGAATTGAGTTCTATGGCTACCTCTTTTGCCCCTTTTACCGACAGCAAACTCAGGGGTTTGCCTTCATTCAAAATCAGGCTATATGGATTGTCGTGGCAAACCAATATGTTGTATTTTGTAGCAAACTCAATTATATCCTCAAATACTCCAAGCTCGGCCCTTGCACCGGTAGGCATATTAGGATAATTGATCCACATGATTTTTACCTTGCTTAAATCTGTTTTTTTCAGCTCCTGCAAATCCGGTCTCCAATGTTCATTTTCTATCATGGAATACTTTACCGCACGGCCTCCAACCATTTCAGAAACCACACTGTATGCAGGATAGCCTAATTCAGGTACCAGAACCTCATCCCCGGGGTTGAGAAAGGCCAAAGAAATGTGCGTAATGCCCTCTTTAGATCCTATTAATGGAAGTATTTCATCATTTACATCCAATGAAACACCATAGGTATTATCCGTCCATTCGCTGATGGATTTCCGCAATTCAGGAATACTGCGATAAGCCTGATATCCATGGTTATCCGGATTATTGGATTGTCTATTCAGCTCATCAATCGTTGATTGTGAAGGTGCCATATCGGGATTGCCAATGGCGATATTAATAATATCCTTTCCTTGAGCGATCATTTCACGCACCTCCTGGAGCTTTACCGAAAAGTAATATTCCTTTGTTGTCTTAAGCCTGTCTGCCGTTTCAATTATCATCTATATTTTCCTAAAAACCTTTCCGAGCCATTTATTCCATACTTAAATAAAGCCCGGATCAATGAGTCGGCGAAATTACTTACACTTCATTGTATTTTAAACACTTTCAGCTTTATTTTTATGGTTCTACCACGAATTTAATGAAAAGAAACATAAACATGTATTTAAATTAAAACCACGAATTACACGAATGAACACGAATAAAATTCGTGCAATTGGTGTAATTCGTGGTTTGTTTTTTTTGTTTCATCATGAATCTGCCTTTGATAAACCCATTATTCTAAGGCGTAAGACCAAAATCAGGAGTCTCATTAAATTCGTGGTAGAACCATTATTAATAATTACGGAAATAATCGGCATAAATCCGATTGTTGTGATTTGCTTAATGTATTCGTGTGGATATTAGTGGTTTATTGTGAAACCACTTTTCTGGCATCAACGATTTTATAAAGCTTATCTGCCCTGCGCACCTTTGAGGAGATGGGTATTGAACAATATTCCCCTTTAGTTGAGGACTCTACATTTTTTAAGTCAACCCGGATT
>JAUUZS010000002.1 GCA_030589835.1 Cyclobacteriaceae bacterium | reverse complement strand
GAATTTATACCTTTAGTAGAACTTAATTTAATATCTTTTTGATTGCCACTATTATACCACACATGGCCGGTAGTATCTTCCACTAAAACAGAAATCCAATTGGCAGAATCCTCATCCACCAAAAAGGAAGTATTTGATTCATGCTCAAACAGGTTGCTTACCTCATTATATGTATATAAGCCTTCATGTGTTGCAAAAAATATTTTATCATCTACTTTGCTTATATGATTACCTACGTTTGATGGCAAGCTATTATCCGTATCGTAACTAAAAACTTTGCCATTTTCATCATTTGGGTCTATTTGCTTGATACTACCACTAGAGTGAACCATCCATAATCTACCTTTATCATCTTCTTTTATTTCAAGTATATCTCCGTCAATTTGAAATACCCTCCCACTAAAAACCCACTTATCATCATGTTTTTTTAGTTTAATAACCCCTCCCCTTTGCCCGACATAAACGATGTTCTTGTTGATGTCTGACTGGCAAAACACAAAGGAAAAGCCCTCGTCAATCGGGGGAGACATCTTGGTTCCATCAACTAGAAATACCCCTCTACTCATGGCTGCTAATATTTTAGGACCGTCTGCCATTATCGACCAACAGGATGATTCTATGTAATCCCTGGTATCAAATTCATCGGTTTCTTTATTATACCTATACAAACCATAACTGGTAGCAAAATATACGTTTTCACCATTGCGTAAAATCTGTTTTATATTTCCCCCAACTCCTCTATTTTCGTTATAAAAGGAAAGATAAGCTGGCACCTCTACTCTTGCTATCCCATAATCAAGTGCCAACCATAATACGCCCAAATCATCAAGCTGAAGTTCATTTACATTTTCGCTTTGAAGCCCATTGTTAATAATTTGTTTGAGTGAGCCATCAGGATAAAGTATTAGGAGCCCCGCTCTTTCTGTTCCCAGGGCGATTGTATTATCTCTGAGCAAGGTACCGGAGGTAATAAATTTATTCTGCATATACCTGACCTTGGGAGGGGTATGCAATGTAATCGTTGACCCCTGAAGAATAAATAGGCCCCTGCTTGCCGTACAAATCAATATCTGATCTTTATTAAGGGGGAGCATTGATATGATATTGGCTGTCTTCAATTGGCTATTTATTGAAGTTACGCGCTGTATTTTCCCATCCTGATAATATTGTAAGCCTTTGTCTTCTTCTGAAAAATAAAGTTTATCATGCACATAGTAGGCCGATTGTACTTTGACATCCTTTATCACTACTTGAAAAGAAGACTCATGCCAAAGCAATACAGAAGATTTAGTGATAAAAAAGACACCCTCCTCTGTAGAAATAATGTTTATCACCTCCTCAAATTTTTGGTTTACCTCACTCAGGATATCCAATAAACTCTCATACTTTAAGATTCCTGTAGAATCAGGCGCTAAGTAGCCTATTTCGTGACCACCACCAACATAAATTTTACCTTTTAAATCAACTGAAAGTGAGGTAACCTTCGAGAAATTTGATATGTAAATGGTTTTCCACGATGCTCCATCAAATTCAAGAACACCGGCAAAATTGGCGAAATACATAAATCCCCTTGAATCTTGAACAACATCAAAATTCTGGACATGAGCCATATATTCTGTGGGGCTGTAATTTTTAATATAAGGCGTACCCAAATCCTGATACTGTGCCGATGCATCACAAGGCAGCAAAAGGAATACGAATAAAATACCCTTTAAAACCAATTTTCCGATATACACGCTGTGAGTAATCATTTTTTTCAGAATAATCATGCAGTATTGCTCAGGGTTGATATTACCTCTTTGGTATATTCACTATTTTCCATCATTGTGTTGTACAATATTTCTGGGCTAAGCTCTAATAGCAGGGTGTTTTTATCCGCCACAATTTTAATGTCCTTATCCAAATCATAATATATCCTCCAGAACACTTCATTTTTTCTCACTACCCCTGTTTCTTCCTGGTCGACATAAATTTTTATTGCACCGTTTACAACGAAAAGTATTGCTTCGACTGCAATTTTATCCGGATGGAATACTTCCTGGGGCTTCAGCCTGATTTCCCTTGAGTCCTGGATCATGATGGCTATTTCTGGCTTAGAAATGGCATTAAATAATGTATTGCCTTTCAATACCTGGACTTTATCATACAATAGTAAGGGCTCCTTTTTGCTTTCGGGTTCAGCATTATTATCAAGGCCAGGCTTATCAGCAGGACTCCGGTTGGCTTTTAAGCTTTTAAAGCGCTCAGATTTCCTATCGATTAAATAGGTATGTGAAATCTGAACAATAAACGGATCCGGATTAAAGGCATTAGCAAGTAAAACGGGACTGCTATTCGGGAAATATCTGAGAAGCACCATGGCACAAGCCTTGGTCCACCTGTTTATTTGCAGGTAATTTTTATTAATTATTTCCTTTAATCGATTATAAACTGACATTTTTTCCTGCGGGAAACTGTGCCGGTACAATCGCAAAGTCTCGGCCATGGATACCTCTTCAAGAAGAGGAAGAAATAATTCTTTCATGTCTATAGACACGGTCATATCCAGGATTTCTGTTGCAAAAACCCTTGATTCACGTGTGCCGGTACTAAAGGCCTCACGAATATAAAGAATTGTCTTTGATTCATATATCATAGAAAGGAGCAAAAAAACATTTTCCTTTTTTTGTGCCAACTCATAATTCAGGGCATCTTCCAGGGTTGTAGTTCTATTGTCCTTCTGAATATCCAATATAGCAGATATGATCCATAATATTATTGAAATCTCCTCTACAATAGCGTCTTTAATTATGCTTGTTTTCCATGATTGTTCCTGATACCCCATTTTACTTAAGGCGATAAACGTTCGATGACGAATATCTTCATCAGGATATAGAATGTTTGACTTCAAATAATCCAAAACCTTTTCTCCCCGAATGCTGGAATATATAGAGATTATTTTCAACCTAACATGTTTCGGTGTGGATGATTTATCAAAACACTTGTTGAGTTCTTCTAATATTGGGGCTCCAATCATTTTAATGGCCTGGGCGGCAGTATTGGAATAGGATGTCGAAAAAAGATTTTTAATGAGGTATGGCCATAATTCTGCACGTCCTAGGCGGCCTGCGGTAAGGATGACAGTTTTCTTTATTGCCGGACTATCATCCTGCATTAGTTTATATAATAATTTAAATGTCCCGTATCTCCCCGAATAGGAAAGCATATTCGCTGCCAGTAAGCGATTCTGAGGATTAGAAGAGTGGCTGAGTTCAGAAAGTGTATTCAAATCAATTGTTTTGGCTTTTTCCAACACATCCATGGCGTCTTGCAAAGCGGTCTTGTTATTGATTTCCCTATTTGATTGCAGTAGCTCGCCGATTATTTGCCTTGCTGAGAGTATGCGTCTTTTTTTTATCTGGGCAAGTATTTTATCCTGGTATTCACTGGAGGCAGATTCGAGTACTTTTTGCAGGAAGACAGGTGTGCTTCTGGGCTCAAGTTGGTTTAATAAATTTAGAATGAGATCAAAATTCAGGCTTGGCTCATCTTTCATTAAATGGCTAAAAAGTGAAAAATTAGACCTCTCTTCAACCGGAGTGCTGTCTTTTTCTTCACTTGACTTCAAAATGCTCTTTAAGGTGGCCTTGTATTCCAGGTATAGTTGATAAGACAACCACACCCATGCGACAAGAATTATGACAAATATATAATTGTAATGAACCACAGAAAGACCAGAGATATTAGCAAATAATATCAAGGTTAATCCAACAATCACATTGCCAATGGATTTTGGAACGCCCTCCACTTTACTTTGAAACGCCAACCTTTCATTTGAGGGAATTGGCTGGTATAGAATCTGGAATGTAGGATCGAGAAAAGAAGTCCGAAAAACCCTTACAAACAATTTATTCAATACAATAAAAGAGAAAAACATAAGGGTGACTCCATAAACAGTTCCATACAAAGCTGCAATACCCGTAAAAACAGCCAGCACCACAGGCAGTACCAATAAGCTAAAGACTATTCCAAATTTGCTGATCAACCTTCCCGAAACAAAGGACTTCAATAAGAACTCCACCACGGCCATGCTGCCAAAAAATATACTGAGAAAACTACTCACCCTGGCCTGCGACTCAACCAAGTTATCGGTATGTAACAGATTTTTAGTCTGGTCGAGAAATATAAAGTCCACAAAATAGGTTGCGAACAGCGGAAATATTGCAAGGATTATGATGTATGCATAATATTTGTTTTGCATGAAAGCAAATACGCTATTCTTTTGCTTTGCCTTATTTTCATTTCCTGCTTTTACTTCTTTTACTTTAGGAGTATTTGCAGTAGACAGTAAATTGCGGTATTTGTTAATGATTATGATCAATATGCCGAATGTGATCATGAATCCCAAAACAACAAAAATCAATAAATCCTTGGTTTCAGTTGCTAAAGATTTCAAAATAAAAGGGATGGAAAAAAAACATAGGGTCTTTGATAGAATTTCCCCTGAGCTGATCAATCCGAACAAACGCTTGCCTTGTGTTAAATTAAATACCTTGGAAGCAATACCCCAGAAACCAATAGCCGTAAAAAAAATAAAAACATTGATCCATACAAATAGCAAAAATGCGTATACTTTACTCTCTGTGATATAATATCCGAAGGACAAAAAAGACAAACTGAGCAAAAGGAATAAAAACCCATATAGTATGAGTCTGGAAAAGACAATTCCTGTTTCTAACCTATGATATATGACCCATAGGCCATAACTCACAAGACCTCCTCCCATATAGGCATATGGAAGTTTATTTACATCAAACTCACTTAAAAATATTGAAGTCGCCGAAGTGTATAAAAAGGCATAAGGAATTCCTATACATAATGAAAATGTAAAAAGAAGCAATACATGAGCTCCTTCTCCTTTTTTTATGTTAAAAATATCTAATAGAAGCGCTTTTTCAAACATTCAACTTATTTTATAAATTCAGCACTTTAAATGCGAGCGCCACACCTGGCAATTCCGGTGTATCGCCAAATCTCCCAAAATCCTTAAAACCATACTTTTCGATAACCGAAACCCTTGATTTAGTTGGTTCAGCAATAATTGTTTTCACTTTTTCTTCCCTGGCCGCTTGAATACGAACCAGGTCCAATTGTTTTGATAGTCCTCTTCTCCTGAAATCCGGGTGCACGGTTAATCTGTTCATTGAAGCAACTGGGGTAAGAATAAAATCTGCCGCCCCTGGGGGAATACTATTTTTCCACGGAATCGTTTCTATAGTATGGTGAATGCTAAGCCTTGCAGAGGCTGCAATGGTATTGCCGGATTTTATTATCCATAATAAGGATGATTTATCATATTCATCAATCCAATACCCTTTAGAAAAGAAATCTTTATTTATTCCTTCAACATCTTTCCATGCCAAATACCGCAACCGTCCTATTTCTTCAATATATTCAGGATAATTTACTTTTTGTAAAGTATATTGTTCTTCTTTTATGTTGTGAGCCGGATACTCCATATTAATAATTATATGCTAATTTGATCATAAATGTCCTCCCGTATTGCGGTATCTTTGAGGCATAGGGATCGATTCCTGTGCGTACACCAGGATCGAAGTAAGCTTTATCAAAAATATTTTGAACGGATAATTGCACATTCAATCCTTTTATTAATTCCTTATAACCGGCTGTTAAGTGAAAGAGTATATAAGGGTCAAAACTTGTATATTGGTTTTGACTTCCCGAAGTACCCAAACCGGATAATCTTTGGCCAACATAATTTGTTCTTAAATTAATATTGAGTTGTTTGAGATATAAGGCATTTATTCCGGCATTGAAACGATGTGAAGCGATGTCGCTAATCCGAAGATCTGATTCTTTATCTGTTGGCATTGTGTAGGTGTAGTTCGCCCAAAAAGAATAATTCTTAAAGGTATACTTTGCATTGGACTGGAGGCCATAAATCTGCTGCTTACCTATGGGTTGAAATTGGCCGGTTTTGGTTCCGTCCTCCAATATTATTTCAGCAATCCCAACCACATCGCTATACCAGGAATTAAAAAATGCGGCATCGACCGAAAGATTTTCAATCCCACTCCAGAAAGCGGAAACCTCGATATTTTGTACTTTTTCCGGTTCGAGGGTAGGATTAGGAATATCACGTCCCGGTGCAGTACCATATTTCTGTAAGTATGAGGCGTCTTTGAAGGCGGTGGCGTAAATCGTTTTAAAAATAAAAGCCCCTGGATTATATACTATGGCAAGTCGCGGATTGAATACAGTGCCATATCCTCCATGAGTTCGAATGCGATTGTGATCTACCCTGCCACCTAAAATGGTACGGATATTATTGCCGAAAGCTCTTGTGATTTGTGTATAGACGCCTATATCAAAAGACCTGAAATGATCTGTTCCCAAAATTCCCTGCGCAGTAATGCTTCCTGTTTCATCGGGAAAGAATTCAGCAGATTTTAGGTAATCCCCCTGTATCAGGCTACTTCTGAATTCAACACCAGAAATAATATCCCATTTTTCAGATGGTGACCATAAGACGCGTGTTTCATTTCTCAGCTGGTTGGAGGTACGGTAATAATAAGTTGTACTCAACACCGGATTCACCTCTCTGGCCAGCTCATGAAATGAATAGGATGAAGGATAATATCCACGGAACCTTTCGAAATTAGTTCCCCCATTTATGGTATGCAGGCGATAGGAGGTGAGGTTGGTGATAAACAGTTCATCAGAAAGCCGCTTTTCATAATTGATATAAAAACTACTATTCCAATTAATCCAACGAGAAAAATTATTGCGAAAATGCAGTACATTATCTGTATACCAGGGGGCAGAACCTTCATCAGATTTCCAAGTTTCAATGGCCAACGTAAAATTATTTAATTGCATCCTGGCTTTTAAATACCAGTCTTCAGCTGAAGGATCGACACCTATCGGATATTTTGTCAGACCATCAGCATCGAGACTTCGGGCGTTGGACTCTCCTGCATTTGTCAGGTTTATTTCTGTTGCAATACCACTGGTATTATAGGTAACCTGGTATAAATCATTCGCGGGCAGTGTATCTAAACGCGAGTTATTGATATAATTTTCGGCGTTATAGGCTCCCGATTCATCAGTGCCGGAGATGTTCATACGTTCAAAATAATCAACCTCATCATGATTAAAATTCCATGAATCGTACGATGTAAGGTCCATGTCATCGGAACGATAGTACCTTCCGGTTACTGAAAAGGAAAAATTCTTGTTTTGCACCGCAATGACGCCGTCAAGATATTGGGTATTCAGTGAACCAAATCCAGAATTCACATTTACTCCGACCTGCATTTCGTCAACCTCATTGCTGGCCTTTTCTACCAATTCATTGTTGGTCTTTGTGACAATATTTACGACACCCAAAAACGCATTGGCTCCATACATGGTAGAGGCAGGACCATAAATCACTTCAATTCTTTTAATATTAGAAAGTGGGTATTGCCCCGATATGGGTGCATTGTCAGAAGAAAGGTCATTTTGCTCTACCCCATCAATCAATAGAATGGTTCGATCTGTCAGCACGGATCGATATCCTCTTTGATATAGATTTGAATAGTTAGGCCCTCTGCCTTTTGTAATGTCAAATCCGGGAAGGTCATGAAATATCTGCTCGATATCATTATATCCCCGGTTCATTATTTCTTGCTCAGTAATCACGATAACTGATGCTGGTGCTTCACGTGGGTTTTCTTCCTTTTTTGAAACAGAGGTAATGACGTTAATCGAATTTTTAAGGCCCTGAATGAGGCGTATGAATCCGGGGGGGTCTTCCAATGGATCCGTCTCAAAATTTGACTTTATCTCAAGAATTTTTTTTGATGCTTCTCTTGAGGCCTCCAAGGAGTCAATTGCCAAATACGAAAGGGCTATCAACCTGTAGGCTTCTATTTTCTCAATGCTTCTTATTTTTTTCTCAAGACAGGGCTGTAAGTACTCATTAATTTCAAAAAACAAACCCATATTATACATTTTCTTTGCTTCATTAATTTTTTCAATTCCGCACTCCTGGGCATAAGTTGACCCGGGGATCAGCATGAACATCAGAAAGGATATATAAAAGGAGCAAGCTCTTGTCATGATAAAATCATTTGAAATATGTCATACATAAAGGTTTATATTTAATATCATCGCCTACATAATCTTTCCACTCCTGATCGGTCAAATTGCGCTTAGCTTTTTCACACACTTTTGAGGAGAGCATTTCCGGATCTACTTGAGTAAGCTTAATCGTTTTATCATTGCTGCATGAGGCCAGGATATTGCCTTGCTTGTTGTAGCAAATATCCATTACCCAGGAATTATGGTCTGCAATAACCATAGGAGGTTGCTCCTCTTTTGACGGGTTCCAGATTCGAATCTTATTGTCATAACTTGAGCTTGCCAGAGTCGTATCGTTACTAAATTCTAGTGCGGTGATTGCTGATTTTCGATCCGGTGTAAAATTGTAGCGTATCTTTGGTTGATCTCCGAGATCCCAAACAGAAATTCTTCCTTTTTGGTCTCCGGTGGAGAGGATTTTCCCATTATGGTTTAGCGCTACAGCTGTTAAAGGAATATCTCCAATCTTAATTGTGGATTCAATATTCAAATCAGACGTTTGAAAAATTCGCACAATACCAGAATTATCAACACATGCAAAAGCCGTTTTATCAGCACTTACCGAGACATTTGTTACTGCAACATTTGCTTGTAAGCTAAAAAAAGGCTTTGAAGTATTTTGCATATCCCAGACCTTAATAAGCCCATCTGTACAAACGCTCACAAATAATTTGTCTGAAATAAACTTAACCCCTTTCACGATGGTTCCTGTTTTAGGGCTATGCTCAATAAAAATAATTGGTGCTGTTTTCTTATTGGCATTTCCCCATAAAAGTACCTTCCCATTTCCTGATCCTGCAATTATCGTCCCATTTTGGACATCAATTGAGCGTATTCCATTTGTTGGCTGTTTCTTCAGATTGAGGGAGAAATAGGAGGTTTCATCATGAGCATTCCAAACCAGCAAGCTTCCGTCATCACTTCCGGAATAGATACGATTCCCATCATCAGAAATCAATACACAGCGAACAGCATCAGTATGTTTTCGAAAGACGGGTTTTTTATCAATAACTTTTGACAGTGCCGAAAATATATCCGGGTTACGCACATTGCCTCCATTGTCCATGTTAAATTTATAAGCTTGGCCAGCCAAAAGAATTGCTAGCACACTGTCTTCCTCGTCGGCAAGCTTCTGAGATTTAAACGCCATGGATCGCGCAGTCTCCAGTACTCTTAATCTCATTGTCTCTTCCTTAGCTTCTTCGGTCAGCTTTCTAGCATCATCGGCCACTATCCTAAGGCGGTCTGCTCTTATCCTGAGAGTGTCCGCTTTTACTTTTTCAATAACAGCTATTAATTTAGCATCCTCTGCATCTTTCTTCTTCTCTTCAGCATCTAACCTAAATCGATTTGCTTCTGATTCGTTTTCACGTGCAATGGTGCTCAGCCGGTTGGCTTTTTCTGTTTCCTGATCCGCAATTTCTTGTTGCTGGCTGGCTATGCTCCTTTGAGAAAAGGCTTCCCGGCTTTGTTTTTCTGCTTCCTTACCCTTTTCCAGTGCTGTATTGCGACTTTCGACGGCATTTTGCTTGTCTCTTTCAGCCAGGTTCGTGGCATTCAACGAAATAACCAGCAGTAAAATGGAAACTATTGATGCCAGACTAAGGAAAACCACAGTGCCCCTGGTACGCTTCAATTCTTTCTTTTGTTTGTTTACTTTTTTTCTAATATCAACATCTGACTCGCTTTTGCTGTAATCCAGAAATTCTATTGCGCGTTCAAATCCTGTGTCATACCGATCTGCCCAAATGGCGTTGGGGTTATTTTTTAGTTTCCATTTAACCGCAATTTCTAATTCAGGATTTGTCCACAGGGTCGCTTTGCCTTGTTGATATAATTCTGCAGACTTAGACAAGCGGAGATATAACTCGGCAGATTTGGTTTCTTCATCGACCCACTGTTGTAGACGTTTCCAAACGTGCATGATGCTCTCATGTGAAATATCGATAATGGTATCTTCATAAAGGGATTCCTGATGCGGAGGCATTAAGAAGGCGCACTCAGGATCTCTGAAGTGATCAATAACTTCTATTAAATCAGTCGAGCTACAGTTGGTTAATTTATGAATGTCTTCGAAACGAGCAGATCTTCTTTTTCCTTTATTCCCTTCCCCGATATCCGTTAATGCTTTAAACAATCTTTCTGTAAGGTCTTTTTTTGCATCCGTATCGAACTCTTCATAAATTTCTTCAGCATGATTTGAAAGTGCTGTTGATACTGTGCCAATTTCTTCGTAATGACTAACATCTATTGGTTGATCGCCAACTTGATTTTTGCTCCAGTAGGTCCACGCCCGCATCAATGCATGCTGCATGATAGGCAGCTGATCTGCCTGATCACCCAAATCCAAGAGCAGACGCTCGACAAGTTCCTTAGTTATTGTATTTCCATTTTCCCTGATAGGCCTGACAATAGCATCCTGAAGGGATTTTGGAGACATCTTAGGTATGATATAATGGCCAAGATTGATTGCCTCCGTTAAGCCGGATAATTCAGTACATTGATCTAAAAAATCTGATTGCATCGTGAAAATGATGTAAACAGGAGTATCTTGAATCCCTTTATTTAAGACATCCAGGAACAGGTCAACAAATTTCTGCGATTCGTTGGTGTCGGAATCAGGGCTCCCTTCTTTACTAAATCTGAATATTTCTTCGAATTGGTCAATAACAATGAGCCAGGATCCTTTGGTAAGCCTCTTATGGGCATCATATATTGGTTGGTCGCTATTATTTAAGGTGCGTTCTGTCTCTTCTGCATCAATGATTTTTTTGCCTGATGACGCGGCAATATTATTGTAGGCTTTGGTATACTCGAGTGCAAATGAATGGAATGGACTGTCTCCAGGCTTAAGTATGGTAGTCGTCCAATCGTTTTGTTGCCCGATCTTCCCATCTAATATGGCAGGAATAACGCCAGCTTTGATTAGAGAGGATTTTCCACTACCCGAATATCCTATCAATGCCAAAAAATGCGTATCGGCCAATACCGATACGATTTTATCAACTTGCTTTTCGCGACCATAAAACAAATGAGCTTCATGGGTTTCAAAACTTCGTATACCTGGAAAAGGATTTTCGTTCACACTTTATTGGTTTATCATGGTAATGATCAAAAACCATGTCTTATTGCTTAGCCTTATAGGAAGCAACAAAATGAATTTCATGACCTCTATTCAAAAACTTATAATTATCATAAATCCTATATTACTTATACCTCCGTTATGGTATTCGGTTCTGTTTGGTAAAACACCAAACTGTTTCCGATGTTCATTGTTCCATACATCCAGAATAAAATATGGGTAATCTATTTCTGATACGTCGGAACAATTACGAAATATACAATTTCTTTATGCGTTTTTATTGGCTTTATTTATAATGAATATATTTCTGTTTTTCTGTTCTTTATACTCATATTTAAATTCATCTACGCTCTGCCTGGCAATCATCACTCCCAATCCTCCTATTGGTCTTTCTTCTAAAGGGGTATTTAGGTCTTTTTCACTGGGAAGCACTTGGTCAAGAGGATTATACTTTGCAGCATCATCTTCGAGACTCACTACAAATTGACTCTCTTTTGGTTGAATTATAAGGTCAAAAGTCCCATCTATAATCCCATTCTCTAAATACCCATGTTTTATGATATTTGTGGTGATTTCATCAACTGCCAGAGTAAGCTTATAGATTTCTTTTTTGCCATATCCATTTTCAATGCACCTTTGAGTAATCAATTCCCTGATTTTCTCCAGAACATCGAGTTTTGCATTAAAAGTATTTCTATGCTTTTGGCTTTCCATTATGCAGGATAGGTATCTACAATATGTACACTATGAATAAATCCTGTCATCTGGAGGGTATCAATAATCTGATCTTGTGGCTTCACCATAAATATTTTCACCTGAGAACCCAATTTCTGTTTTGCGAAAACAATCATTCTCAAACCGGCGGATGCCATAAATGTCAGTTCACTTACTTCTAGTACCATTTCTGTTGGAGACTCTCCTGCAACCTTCTGTATTTCTTCCTGAAAGACAGAAGCCGATGACGAATCTAAAGATCCTTTCAACGTTAATATTGCAACACCCTTATTAATCTCTGATTTTACGCTAAAGTCCATAATATTTTATATTTAGGTTATTAATTAATTTTTTAATGTTTTTACCATTGCAGATTCATAGCAATGTAAATAATAGCCTCGCTCCTTTATTCTAATTAATTGTTTTTGGCGAGGCCCGCTTCATGTTTTATTTTCCTACCAAAATAATTACTGATCTGGGGCCCAGCATGCAAGAGTATTGATCCTCTAAAACAGGCTCTTCATTTAGTTTATGAAAATCATACGGCGCCGGCATATCGGTATTTGCTGATATGTGCCATTTTTTTCCTTCAGGAAGGTGCGGTAATTCAAATGGCAGTGCATCCCAGTACATATTCACTCCCACATAGATGGTATCATCCTGTACGAATCCATTTTTTGCATGACCTCCATCCAGCATTATAGCTATAACACGGCTCGATTCAGACCAGTCTGCATTCCATGCCTGCACACCATGAAATGAAATATCCGGATAACCAGTGTCTTTATAATCCATATTGCGGAAATGATCCCGGTTTCGCAGTACCGGATGATTCCTTCTGAAATTTATGATGTGTTTTGAGAAACAGTATATATCAGAATTTTTATCTATCAAATCCCAATTCAACCAATTTAGCTCGTTATCATGGCAATAAGTATTATTATTTCCATATTTGGTCCTGCCCATTTCATCTCCCATAAGAATCATAGGAACCCCCTGGCTAACCATTAGCAGACTCAGGGCATTTTTTATTTGTCTGTGACGAAGGGTATTGATTCCCGGGTCGTCTGTTTCGCCTTCCCAACCACAATTCC
Source organism: Cyclobacteriaceae bacterium (assembly GCA_030589835.1). The sequence continues at coordinate 11,105 of JAUUZS010000002.1, read as the reverse complement.
AGCTATAATTATTATCGTTACCATCATTGTTATTTTCACCATTTGCATCATTGTGCTTTTCATTATAAGCAAATAGATCATAAAGTGTAAAGCCATCGTGGCAGGTAATAAAATTAACACCGGCTGCCGTACCTCTGCTGGCATACAAATCCGGTGAACCTTGCAATCCCTGTGAAAGGTCACCGATTAAGCCTTCTTCTCCTTTTAAGAGACGCCTCAATGTATCCCGGTACTTCCCGTTCCATTCGGCCCATCTTCCATAGGCGGGGAAAGAACCTACCTGGTATAGTCCTCCCGCATCCCAGGCTTCGGCAATAAGTTTGCACTTGCCCAACACAGGATCATGAGCAAGGGATTCCAGTAACGGAGGGTTGCTTAAGGGACTTCCATCCTGTGCTCTGCCCAGAATAGCTGCCAGATCAAATCGAAAACCATCAATATGATATTCCGAAGCCCAATATCTAAGACAGTCCAACACCATATTTCTTACAACCGGATGATTGCAGTTTAAGGTATTTCCTGTACCCGAAAAATTATAATAATATCCATCGGGTGTAAGCATATAATACGCTTTATTATCAATGCCCTTGAAGGAGATTGTTGGCCCTCTATGGTCGCCTTCGGCAGTATGATTAAAAACCACATCAAGCATTACTTCAATGCCATTTTTATGCAACTCTTTTATAAGGGTCTTTAACTCATCGACTTGCATACCGTATTTTCCTGTGGCAGCATATCCTGATTTGGGGGAAAAAAAGTTTAGCGTACTGTAGCCCCAATAGTTGACGAGCAATTCGCCGGTTTCCGGATTTTCCTTGCTGTGCTCGTACTCGTCAAATTCATAGATAGGCATCAATTCTATACAATTGATCCCCAGGTCAAGCAAGTACTTTATTTTTTCACTGACACCGGCAAAGGTTCCTTTGTTTTTTACTCCAGAAGAAGGGTGATTGGTAAATCCACGAACATGGGCCTCGTAAACCACCAGATCTTCAATAGGAGTCTCCAAAGGCTTGTCTCCCTCCCAGTCAAAATCTTCAAATACCAATCTTGATCTGTGCGGATATATGTTATCCCAATTTGGCGGTGCCAACCATTGATCACGGCCTCCGATGGCTTTGGCGTAGGGATCGGATAATATTTTCGTTTTGTCGAAACGATGACCTTCTTCGGGTTTAAATGGCCCATCCATACGGTAGCCATACTCAAGATTCTCGACATCGAGATCAAATACAACCATAGCATAGGTATGTCCAATTCTGAAATCCTCCGGAAAATCAATTTCAACATACGGTTCACTGGCTCCTTTTTTAAATAACACAAGTGTACATGAATACACTGCGCTCGAGTAAATCGAAAAATTTACACCATTAGGTACCATTGTTGCGCCGAAGGGCAAAACATGCCCTCTTCGGTATTTTATCCCCTCTTGTTCATGTGTTGGGTAATAATCTATTCTAGTATCAAATTCTGCCATTTATCTTTTATTTTATACATTATTGACATTGCTTCTTTCAAAAAAAGCGTGCAACAGCAAATAATACTATTGACTAATATAATTTTAAGGCATTTTCTACCGTATCGACCATTTCAAAGAAATTTGCGAAACCGGTGACCGTCATCACATCTTGTATCTCTTCTGACACCCCAACAAGCACTACTTTTCCGTTTTTAGCTTTAATTTGCCTATATATCATGAGTATTACCCTCAATCCTGCGCTAGAAACAAAATCTACTTCCGAAAGATCAATGATTACATTATTGCTATCTGTGGATGCTTCAAGTACTTTTTGCTGTACCTCCGGAGCAGTATTACTATCTATGCTTCCATTTACCTCAATGATTAATATTTCATTTTGTGTTTTAAATTCTACTTTCATTATGCTTTGTTTTGATGTCTTAATTGATAATTCCCTTTACATATAGTAACCTGTCCGCAAAATCAAAATTTACAATATCCTGCCTGAGCTTTACAGGCAGAATATTGTGCTCTGGGTCAAGTTATAAAATCAGCATTCTGAACTAATCTAACCATGCTTTTGGGGCGATTTTTACTTTCACCCTAACCTGTTTATCTGTCTCTGGCAGGTTGACGATCAAATTATCAGCATCAAAATTGCTGTACGGCTTATCATCAATAAAACATTCCTGGATAAATACACTTCCTTTAGGAAGTATGTCAGGTGAAACTCGCAATATGTTGCCTTCAAACGCACCAGGATAAGGTTTAAAAAACAGGTTTAAAGGTTCTCTCTTTACAAGCAAGTTGGTGTAAATTGCGGATAGGTAACAGAGTTCCATGCTATGGTATCCGCTCATAGAATGACTTCCTTTAAACCTTTCATTCCCCAATAAATATGGCATACCGTTGGATAAGGTATTAAAATATACTCCACCGTCGTCATTGTCCAAAAAGAATGCATTGTAAAATGCGGTGACCTCTCGGGCATTTTTGAGGTACTCATCGTCTTTAAGCACTCCATTGAGGATCAAGTATGCAAGTATCGCTTGCTCTTGCTGCCACCATGCTTTTCGGTCGTGCCAGGCAAATTGATAATGTTTGCCATCTGGTTTGTACACACGATCTACCACGTCATACCATCCTCCGCGTTGTCTGTCGCACCCTGCGTCGGGCATCACTTCAGCAATTTTACGGGCAAAATCAATATACTCATCTTTTGGTGTTAAGGATTGCATGCGCATGAGGTTCCAGGCAATTTTTAGATTATGCCCGGCAACGGCCCTGTTTTGCTGCCATCCCCAGGTTTGATCTTTGCTCCAGTCTTCAAAAAATTTCTCTTGTACAAACGGGCTGTTCAGATAATCCGGAAAAAATCTTGTAATGGTATCAAAAGTATATTCCAAAAAGTCGGCATGTTCCTTTTTGCCAGTTGCAAGGTATAGATTAACTAAATAGGCAGGTGCATGGTCTCCCACTGAATTCCAATTTTTTCTTGCCCTGTTCGGCCCCAGGGATTCTGCCCTAGCGTCGAGTGTAATGGGATCAATATGTGAGAAATACCCTTCCCCTTTATGATCTTTAAAATACTTTTCAAATAAATCAAGTGTCCGGTCTATGTCACTCATTATTTTTTTATCACCGGTAATTCTCATCGTTTGAGTCGGGCCAGCCAAGGCATATATTTGCTCATACATTGGCAGTGAATCATAATCATCGCCAAATTCCGAAGTGAGCAATTTCGTTTCCTTTTCCCCTTCTACTTTAATTCCATGGTACCAATACACTATATTCTCATCCTGATCGTAAAAGCGCATGTGATCTCGTAGGTATTGTGTGCCCTTTTCAGCCCCCTCCAAAAATTCGTCTTTACCTGTCAGCAAATACGCTGAGGCAAAGCCAAAAACCAGTCGTGATATGGTATCCGTTTCCTGAAGATAATCCCCTTTTTTCTCTCCACTCAACTGAAGCATCGTCCTGTAATTTCTATAATCAATTTTCTCATTCGGGTGATTAAATTGCCAGTTTAAGTAACTGTGTGCAATAGAATCTATCTGGTTTATCCACCAATCCGGTTCTTCGAAACGATAATTTCCGGGACCTTCGCCAGGGAATATAAGTTGCTGGGCCTCGAATATCGGCTTTGACTCACAATCACAATCTTCATTTGCTGCTGTTCCGCAATTGCAGTCCCCGGGATAAAAAGTCCCGTAGGCAAATACCATTTGACGATGTAACGACAACAGGTGATTTATTTTTCCTGTGGCATCCTGGTATGGCTCTCCTAAATTCCGTACAAAACGAGCATAAGAATTATCTGTAAGATGAATTTTAAACTCCTTTTCATCAGAGGTTAATACTGTAAACCATCTTTCTTTCAGGTTAAAGTTTGTCACATAACCTGTAATAGTATCCGAAAAAGTGAAATTGATTTCCATAGTCTTTTCGTTTTAATAATTTAAATTGTTAGTTAGATTGTTATGTTGATTTTTGAATATCCAAATGTGATTTTAACCAAATATAAACGCCGTTTAAGATTGGTATAAACAAGATGCCGATGAGCAAACCCAACAAGGCCACAGAATGAAGTTCTTTACCAAAAAAGCCGACCAGAATAATAAGCCCGATACTGAATAGTTTAGTACCAAACAATGAAATGGTATGTGTTGTATCAAAATCAATCACCTTCTCCTGATGACCTTGCTTTTCTGAAACAAAACCAAAAAGCGAAACGATAAATATTGTAAATGCCAATGAACCACACAGTAACCAACGTATTGGATCTGCAACATGCTCGCTGCCGGAATAAGTAACCAGGGCAAGTATGCCTGAACCAACCGCCGTTATGCCAATCGACAAGGGCAGATGCAGGTAGCTCCACCCGAGAATGGCCCAAATCTTTTTCTTAAAAAGGCGGTACAAAACATGATCGACATACAACCACCAAATCAGAAACGAAAGCACGAGTCCCAGCGCACCCGCAGCACCTATCCATATATCGATGTGGTGATTTGCAGCAAAACCATTAATTGCTCCAATTACCGTTTCTCCAATGGTAAGGGTGGTAAACAGACCAAATCGTTCGGGTATGTGATGCACACTAATTTTAGGCATTTGCAATTGGGTGCTCAACGTAAACATTGGAGTAATCATGTCGATTATCAATCCGGCACCCCAAAGCACATATTTTATTGGCCCTGGAATAAATAAGGAAATCCCCCAAAGCATCACAGATAGTATAAATCCTATAGAAAATTGTCTGGAGAGCTTTTTTTCAATTGATGAATCCCCTGCCGACATCCACAAGTAAATGATCAGTATTCGGGAAAAGATATAGGATACGGCATAAATATTGGCGGCATGCTCTATCCCACTATGAATGGCATAGGCAATTCCGGCCAAAGGTATCATGCCGATAAAGGTGAATACCCTATGGCGGATGTCGTTTCGCTCGTACCGTTCGTTGTAATATGTGGTAGAATTCCATATCCACCAGGCAGGTATAAATAAAAAAGCAAATAGCGCTGCATTTTCCCAAGAAGGTGCTTTATATAGAAAATGTGATAACTGAGCAAGTATTCCAACAAATCCTAAATCATAAAACAGTTCTAACCATGTTGCCTTACGCTCCAATTCATCATCTTCATCGGTTCTTACTGTTGGTTTTGCCCACCATATATGTATGGCCTTCTTGAAAACGTTCATGTATTAGTTCTTAAATCTCGTCTTTATATCCCTGACTAATTTCCACGATATTTCCTTCCGGATCTTTGATCCATACCGTGCGCCATCCTGGTATAAAGTCATCAAAACCCAAGGGCCCCAAAGTAATTACAGCTTCATCGCCCATTTCTTTCAATTTGGCATCCACGTCATCAACGATAAAAGCCAAATGCCGGTAGCCAGGATAATGAGGTCCATCTCCTTCGGCAAAAGGGACAGGTCGTTCTTCATCCATAGGAAATACCTCGAAGTAAAATCCATTGTTGTCTTTAAGGAAAAAAAGTTCTTTTCCCTCTCCGAGGTCAATCGTTCGTGCTCTTTTCATACCAAAATGTTTGGTATAAAATGCCTCGAACTTTGCCTGATCCTTGCATGTGACGGCCACATGTAAAAATTTTGCCTGCATCATATTTTTATGCTTTAATGAATATTAACTCAGTATATCAATAATTTTTCTCGCAAAAAGGTGTGCATGTCCTCCCGATCGCCCGGTTACCAGATCGCCGTCCACCACCACATCCTCATCAGTATAAATAGCCCCATAGGCCTTGGCATCACCAATCAAATTGTTGTGGCAAACTAATTTTTTCCCTTTTACCAATTCTGTAGCCGGAGCCACCAGCCATAATCCGTGGCAAATAATTCCTTTGAGAATCTTCTTTTGCGCAAAGGCCCTTTTTAGGAATTCGGTAGCAGGAGGTATTTTATTTACATCTTCGGTGTAGCGTAATCGATCAGAAACCATTCCTGAAGGCACTATAATAGCTGCATAGCTGTTTAGCTCTTCATCGCTCATATTTTCAAAGCTTTCCCAACAGTCCATAGGAACTTTATATTCGTGTCCTTCGAAGGTGATTTTTTCTTGTCCCCAAAGCCGGGTTAGGAAATGTATTTCTGCACCTTCTTCCGGAAAGCGATATTTGTAGTAAAATATTTCGTTTTCATAAAAGTCACCTTCAAAAAGGATTCCTATTTTTTTGCCTTTTAATTTCATCGTATTTAGTGTTTTAGCTTAAAAAACCTGCTCCAAAAAAGGTTTAAATGGTACCGAATCATGAAAATTTGCCATGTAAATAACCTTGCCTTCTTTGAATTTAAAATAATTCATCACATCGGCTTCAATAGGAATATCGGGGCTTTTTGCTGCTCTCGCCGAGATGTGTGAGACCACAGCCGCTTCATTTTCCTGAATGATAATATGCTTCGGAATATTTTTAAACCGAGCATACCCAGAGTCCATGCCAGACATCATGCTTTTAAGTGTTGGTAATCCATCTATAGCTCCCGCCAATTGCTCATGGATAATTACATCTTCGCTAAAAAGATCACACCACTCGCTCCATGCACACTTATTTGCAAGTTCGTAATACTTATCGATAATTTTGGGTATATCCATATGTGATTTATGTAGGTAGAAATTTATAAATATCTGTGTTACAGAAACTTAAGAATTTGCCAGACGATTACGCCAAGGATCCATCAGGATGCTGAACCATTCCTGCAAAATGAATCCGTATTTTCCCATCTTTGAGTACCCAGGAGTCTGCAAAACGCATGGTTGCCTGGCCATCTTTGGTATCCATAGTGATTTGCTCGGTGATCATTAATGTTTCCGGATCGGATGTTTCTGCCCAAAAAATAATTTCTGTTTCCAGGCCTTCAATCCCTAATATGCCTTGCATATGCTCATTTAATTGTTCCTGGCCTTTATATATAACAGGCTCTTTCGAAAAACTACTTATTAGCAAACAATCGTCGGTATATTGATTTAACAATGCATCGATATTCTTATCAAGAATATGCTGGATATGCTCCTTATACATTTTTCCTAGCTTACTGTCTGGTACATTTTTCATTATATTTTACTTTTTTTGATACTTGGACGATTAAAACTTATATGTGATACTTTCTAAATAATTTGTGCAGGATTAAAATCGAGATTTTAATCCTGCACAATGCATGCCTATTACCATTTTATATAACTATCTGATGGGTGAATGACCTAGGATGGGGCTTCAAATTCAAATAACATATAATTTGACATGACTAAGGTGAGATCAAGCAGATAATCCGGATATTGTGCTTTGATAGATTCAATTAAATCATCACCCTGTTTGCCTTCATCCAGCTGTTGGTTTACGAATTCGAGATACCCCAGTACTACTGGAAATATTGAACTATCAGTAGGTGCACCATGACCTGGCAACACCACTTTATAATTCTTGGCCTGGAAACCTTTTATTACGTCAATCCAATTATTCAGGCAGTAACCTCCTTCTGTAGTACGATCTCCGAAATAGGCATATGCTCCTCGGTACACCATATCCTGGGCAAAGAGAATGCCTTGCTCAGCCAATTCAGCAACAAGAATACATGGAGCTTCTGTATCCATGATTTTCATCAGGTTTAGTGTTACCCCATCAAATTCGAATAATCCTTCCTGAATAGGAAGAGAGGGTGTTACCTTTTCGGTTGGTATCATTTCGTTGGCCTTATCACCATGAATATTCCTGTGGTAATCAAGCACAAAATCGGCTAAAGCATTTATTCTGTCAATAACCTCCTGAAAGGCATAAACAGGAAACTCTTTAAATGATGCGATCCCAAACCAATGATCAGGGTGGTAGTGCGTTACAATAACCCGATCCAATGGTTTGCCCAGGCTCATCACATAATCCTTTAACTCATTGGCATGAGGCTTGAGTTGTAGGGCATCGATTAATAATAATTTATTTTCCGTTTCTATTAACTGGGCATTCGACATTTCGCCTTCAATAGGACTTGAAATGGTGTGAACGGTAACATTTTTAGCTTCAGTTTTGGTTACTGTTAGTGTTTTCAATTTTGTGGTGGACATAGTTATAGGTTTATAGTTCAGCTGATCCTTCATTATATTTTATCTCATCAACGATATATTTAGTAATGACAAGATTATCATTCACTAATTTCATTTCCCAGGTTTGAAAAGCGTTGAGGTTAATTCTCTTGCTGTAGGCTTCTGGTGGATTCCATACGCTGGCTTCCCATTGAACAACAACTTTTACTGTTGCTTTATCGCCATCTATTTCCGGAGTTACTTCTTTTACAGTGTGTACTTCATCAAAGAATATTCTGATTACTCGCTGAAACCATCCTTCAAATCCGGCATGGCCTGTAACTGTTGCTTCAGGAAATACCATTTCTAATTCTTCATTTGCCAAAAGGGGGAGAAAATCTACCTGAGGTGCATGTACATCAAGAAGTTTATACCATTTATCAGCAAAATCTGTGATTAATTGTTGTGTGAGTGACATTTTACTTTTTCGTTTTAGGTTGTGTATTATAATCGTTTATTTCATTATTGTCCGCAAATTTTATGAATCAATTCCGGCTTAACATTACCTTCCAGCACAAGGTCAATCAGAAATGGCTTGTCATCGGCTAGCATCCTATCGATAGCAGGTTCTATATCCCCTGGTTTTTCTACACGGATAGCATCAACACCCAAAGATTTAGCTATTTGATCAAATTGCATTTGCGGATAAGACAGATCAAAGGGCAATGGAAAGTTGTGTTTTTCAATTTCCCGTTCTTTCCAATACTGATCAATATTCAGTTGCAATAACTTATAGGTGCCATTATTGCAAATAATAAATTTTGCGCCTACATTATGTCTTACAGCCGACCACAGTGCTTGTATTGTGTACATTGATCCTCCATCTCCAGCAAAGCCAATTACTGTTTTTTCCGGATGAAGTAGTTTTACCCCAATGGCTCCGGGAACACCAATTCCTAACGACCCACCGCGTGTATAAAACGTATCACCAGGTTTCTTAGGAGGCATATACCTGGTAAGAGGTGGTGAACTTGTTAGTGCTTCATCAAAAATCACCCTGTCTTCAGGTAACTTTGCAGCTAAAGCTTTAGCAAAATCAGCCATACGCAATGGCGTTTTTCCTGCCACAACATCATCGGCTTTTTTATCCGCTAATATTTGCTGCGTTTTAGCTTTCCCGATTTCATCGATACGGTGATTGACCGTGGCCTTTTGATCCTCAGTTATTAACACTTCCAGTTGGCCAGCCAATGCCTGTAAGGAAAGTTTGGGGTCGCACACCACGCCAAGATCAACCCTGTGGTTCTTTGCGATTTCATATGAATTTAAATCGAAGTGAATGACCTTAGCATCGGGTTTATATATCTCACCCAAATTCGGAAATACTTCGGGCATCATGTAGGTACCTACGATCAAATTACAATCTCCTTTTGTAGTTATAGGATGACTATATGAACCAAACATATGGCCGGTAGTTCCCTGATACAATGGATGCTCATTATCCATTATAAAATCACCAAACTCTACTCCATAGACTTCAGCCCCTAAGATCTCAGCTACTTTGGTGAGTTCTTCCGAGGCATCAGAATATGCCACTCCATCACCAATGAAAATCATGGGCTTATCTGCCTTCAGCAGCATTTTGGCGGTTTCTTCTATTATGGAAGGATCTGGTGTTACTCTGGTTGACGGAATAGATGTAGGCATTACCAGCTCGTCATTTATTTCGTCCAAAATATCCATAGGAACGCAAACATATACCGGCCCCATGGGAGCAGTTGCGGCAATTTTGGTGGCTCTCCGGATAGTTCTCAAAAGAGACCGGGAGTCTGTAACTATAGTTGAATATTTTGTCACAGGAGCCATCATTGCAACCAGGTCATTGGCCATCTGGGCATCCATGTTCATATACTTAACTCCTGCATCCCCACCTATAACAACAAGTGGGGAATGACCTCTTTTCGCTTGATATAATGCCCCGACGGCATTGCCAATACCAGGTGAGCTATGTAATTGTACAAGCGTAGGTTTTTGGCTTGCACGCGCATACCCATCTGCCATCAGCACAGCGATGCTTTCTTGTAATGTTAAAATATATTTCAATTCAGGATAATCAGCCAGAGCATCTAAAAACCTTGCTCAACTGTCCCCGGATTCCCGAACATGTGATCCATGCCATCGGCAAGGAATTGTTCGATCATTTTTGCATTACCGGTTTTACCAGCCATAACGTGTCATATCATTGTCAAGTACATTTACAAACTGATCTCCAAACTCATGAGCGCACTGTAGGGATCTGGCTGTAATAAAGGGGTAATCAACAATCACGGAAGTTTCTTTACCGAAATTGCCATGATATTGACCTTCCGGACCCACGGCATCTGCTAGGACATATTCCAACACGTAGGGTGGTGGTCCCATATTAAAATCCGTATGAAGGAATCCTGTGAAATCATGATAATCATACTCAATACAATGCCCTGTAACATGCTTGCCTTTTATTATACAATTCCGCTCATTAAAATCCCTGGCAAATGGAAGCACGGCAACACCATAGCAAATACTGGCAATGGGCTTATCTGCTTTATGAAAACCCAATACAATCTCATGTAAACGTTGGTTATTAACCATATCAACTAACGGCCCACTTCCACCTACCAATAAAATCGCATCGTATTTATCAGTTAATATTTTTTGAGACTCTTTAACTTTTATATAATGATCCTCTAATTCCCGTAAAAACTTATCTTTACAGTAATATGGTCTTTCTTTCACATAATCATCCATTGACAAAGGTGATTCCAGAAGCTTCTCAGCCTCAAAGGCAATTACCATATCAGCATCAGATTGTGTTGTTACATTTACACCTAACGGTGGATCAAAATAATTAGGATCATAACTTGGAGGTAAAGCTTCCGCTTTTTTGCCAAATTGCGTCATAAAGTCGACTTTGTAACCTGCTGCCTCAAGCTTTCTTAGCGGGCCAACCAATTCAATTCCCCAATACCCATATTCGGATAAAACTGCTAATATTCTTTTTGTTTTCATGAGCATATTTTTTTTAAAAAACTAAATATTATTTGTTTCCATTAACTCTAGTAATATTAT
>JAUUZS010000559.1 GCA_030589835.1 Cyclobacteriaceae bacterium | reverse complement strand
ACCGCCCCTGGTTTCTTAAGGTATCTTTTCAAAGACCACATCCTCCTTTTGATCCTCCAAAGCGCTGGCATGAATATTACGTAAATAGATCATTTCCAATGCCCAAAGTTGGTGAATGGGCCAAAGAAAAATATGGCAGTAAAACAGGATCGCTGGAAATATTAACCAATGCAACTTCCGGAAATTTTTCGGAGGAAGAAACCCGCAACTCTCTTCAATCTTATTATGCTGGAATTTCTTATGTGGATGAACAGATTGGCCGAGTCATACAGGCATTGAAAAAGCGTGGTGAATACGATAACACCCTAATCCTTTTTACCGCCGATCATGGAGATATGATGGGGGATAATCATATATGGAGAAAATGCAGAGCATATGAAGGCTCGGCGAATATACCAATGATCCTGCGTTGGCCTGAAAATATGGTCGTTAATCCAATGCGAGGTCAGATTCGTGATGAGTTGATTGAGTTAAGGGATGTGCTGCCAACTTTTCTCAATGTAGCAGGATTCCCTAAACCACCGGAAATGGACGGAGAAAGTATGCTGAATATTTTTCGGGGGGAGCAATGGAGGACCATCCTGGATTTAGAACATGCTCAGATCTATGAACCGGATAATGCCTGGACCTGTCTCATAGATGGGAGATTTAAATACATATATTTTACACTGACCGGACAACAACAATTATTCGATCTATCGAAAGATCCGGATGAATTAAGAGATCTTGCAATGGAGGAAGAATACAGTTCACTGGTTTTCCAATGGCGGGAAAAAATGATCAACCACCTTTCGAGGCGTGGTACACCCTGGGTGGTGGATGGAGACCTGGCAATTCAAAGTGAATCACAGAAGTTTGGGATCAATGATCCGAGATATAATAAGAATACTGGAAAGTAGAAATTTTAAACTCATGAAGAAATCTGAAAATCAGAATGTAATACGTGCCTTTACCATAGCAGTTCTGTTAATTGCAGGACAAAATTTTTATCATAACTGCTATTCTCAAACGGCATCCAAGCCGCAATATGATCGCCTGGAAAATGTGATCATCGTCTATAAAACACATTTCGATATTGGTTATTCAGAGACGGTTCAACAGGTCTTGCATGATTACCGCACTTCAATGGCTGACCGTGTGCTTGAGGCGATCGAAATAAACAGCAGTCAACCTAAAGATAAGCAGTTTGTATGGACACTTTCGGGGTGGCCAATGAAGCAGATTCTTTGGGAAGGGCAGGCGCCTGAGCGCAAGAAGAAAATTGAGCAGGCAATTGCTGATGGGAACCTCGCTATTCATGCATTTCCGTTTACCATGCATTCAGAAACTTCTGATCCCGAAGATATGGTGCGCGGGCTCAATATCTCTGCTACCCTCGCCCGGAAGTATGGACAGCCTCTTTCTATCAGTGCAAAAATGAGTGATGTGCCTGGGCATTCCTGGATTATCCCAACACTTTTTACCCATGCAGGTATTAAGTTTTATCACATGGGTGGTCCCGTTGTGAATAAGGAACTGGGATTGCCGCCCTTTTTCTGGTGGGAAGGTCCCGATGGCTCTCGTCTCCTCACGCTTTACAATAATGGCTATGGCAGCGACCGGCTTCCTCCTGCTGACTGGCAATATAAAACGTGGATTTATATCAGCATGACTGGTGATAATCAGGGGCCTCCTAAGCCAGAAACAGTAGCTAAAGATCTTGAGTTTTACAAAAGCCAGGGAGTGAAGGCTAAAGTCGGTAACATGGATAATTTTACAGAATTAATACTGACAGAAGATCTGAGCAAAGTGCCTGTTGTTCGAAGTGATATTGGTGATGTTTGGATTCATGGAACCATGAGCAGGCCGGAAGGAAGTAAAATCGCTCAGAATATAAGGCCTTCCATTGGAGGTCTTGATCAGCTATCAACCCTCGAAAGTATTTGGGGTATTTATCGTCCCGATTTGAGTAAGATTATTGCCGATGCCTATGAACAGAGTTTGCTTTACAGCGAACATACCTGGGGTCTTGCCAACCAGCATTATCTTAAAGTACCATATGGAAAAGCCTGGCAAGAGTTGTGGGAAAGCGGGTTGCCTCCTCAGTATAAATTAATGGAAGAGTCGTGGAAAGACCATACTGATTATGTCAGGAATGTTCAAAAGTTAGTAACAAATCCTTACCGGGATGCCGTGGCCTCACTTGCCGACAATGTTGAGATTGACGAAAATCGCATCGTGGTGTACAACCCCCTGCCCTGGAAGCGAAATGGAGAAATAATTCTTGATACACGCTTGATATTTGGAAATGATTTTGTCTCGATCAAACCATCAAATGGTGGTTCGGCTATTGCTGTTGCACATGAATACCCCGCGATTGAAGACAAGGCTCCAATGTCGCGCTTTGTATTTAAAGATATTCCGCCCATGGGCTATCGCACGTATGTAGCTTCAAAAGAAAAAGTTGAAATACCGGAAATGACCGCAGATGAAAATTCGGGCGTGATTGAAAGTCCGTTTTTCAAGGCAACTGTTGACGCTAAACGCGGTAGGATAGTCAGCCTGGTTGACAAACGAACTGGCAAAGAGCTGGTTGATGCCGATGCGCCACAAGGTTTTGGCCAATATTATTACGAGCGATTTGGATATAAACAATTATCCGATTGGATTGATAAGTCACTCTACCCACAATACCAGGCACACAAATTCGCTTTTGTTGCCTACGACATGCCACAGGATGTTGCCTACAGTTCAGCACTTCCGCAGGATATGACCCTTACATTGGAAAAGTCATCCATTGATGT
>JAUUZS010000056.1 GCA_030589835.1 Cyclobacteriaceae bacterium | reverse complement strand
TCCTATGCCGAATTGCTGGTGAAACCAGAAGTGCGATCTACAGTACGTAGGGTGATGGGCAGGTTTACAGCCGAAGAAATTTATTCTACAAAAAGAGCTGAAGTGGAAGAGGCAATCATCGAAGAAACTAAAGAAATACGAAAAAGCAAAGACAACAACATTCAAATGCAGGCACTCCTGATCCGATCCATTAATCTTCCGGATCAAATTAAAAATGCAATTGAATCTAAGTTGCAACAAGAGCAGGAAGCTTTAGCTTACACGTTCAGGTTAGATCGGGAAAAAAGTGAAGCTGAAAGAAAAAGGATCGAAGCTGATGGTATCGCAGTTTACAATAAGATCATTAATTCTAGTTTAACAGCACAAATTCTCAAACAGCGCGGTATAGAAGCGACTTTGGAATTGTCGAAATCCCCAAATGCAAAAGTTGTAATTGTTGGTGGAGGAAAGGAAGGCCTTCCTCTTATTTTGGGAAGTAATTAATTAGTGCCGGTCCATAAAGTCCGCTATCTGCGTTACGCTTGCTCTCAAAATGGTCATTTACGTAATGTAAACTCACATTTTTCGAGCTGCACAAGCCTTGATAGCGAACTTTCTGAATCAGACACTGAGTTTATAGACAGACTCTAATTAGTAATAAATTTTTTATAATTAAAAGAATATCAGACATGGCGGATTTCGCAGAACTAAAAGTAAACGGAAAGGAATATAAGTTACCTATTATAGAAGGTACAGAACAGGAAAAAGGATTTGACATCAGTAAGCTGAGAGCGGAAAGCGGACTGATAACGGTAGATACGGGCTTTAAAAATACCGGATCAACTCAAAGTTCGATAACATTTCTTGACGGTGAAAAGGGTATTTTGAGATATCGGGGATACCCCATCGAACAGCTTGCAGAAAATTCTACTTTTTTAGAAGTAGCTTACCTACTGATATATGGTGAACTTCCTAATGGTCAAAGTTTGTATGATTTTAAAGAGGATATTAAAGGACACCAGTTGGTACATGAAGACATGAAGAAAATTCTTCAGGGCTTCCCTTCTAATGCGCATCCAATGGGTGTTTTATCCTCTCTCGCTACTTCATTAACTGCTTTTTTTCCGGAATCACTCGATCCTAACAGATCTGCCGAAAAGGTCAATCTTACCATTTTGAGATTACTGGCTAAAATTCCAACTCTTGTAGCTTGGTCTTATACCAATGCAAAAGGAACAAGTTCAAATTATCCGGACAACAATCTGAATTATGTAGAAAACTTCATGAAGATGATGTTTAGCATCCCTACTGAAGATTACGAAATTGATCCTGTTGTGGCAGATGCCATGGATAAAATTTTTATCCTTCACGCCGATCATGAGCAAAACTGTTCTACTTCTACCGTTCGTATTGTGGGGTCATCTCATGCAAATTTATACGCTTCTGTTGCTGCAGGCATCAACGCACTTTGGGGGCCACTTCACGGTGGGGCGAATCAAAAGGTAGTTGAAATGCTAAATAATATTAAGGAAAATGGAGGTGATGCCAAAAAATTCCTTGACAAGGCAAAAGACCCTAATGATCCTTTCAGGTTGATGGGATTCGGACATAGGGTATACAAGAATTTTGATCCAAGAGCTCAAATCCTTAAGGGACAAGCTGATAAAATCCTTGAGCGACTGGGAGTTGATGAGCCTGAATTTGAAATTGCCAAGCATTTGGAAGAAGCAGCGTTAAAAGATGAGTACTTCATCAAAAGAAAATTATATCCTAATGTTGACTTCTACTCAGGAATTATTATGAAAGCAATAGGAATTCCCGTTCAAATGTTCCCTGTGATGTTCAGTATCGGAAGATTACCCGGATGGATAGCTCAGTGGAAAGAAATGAGAGCACATCATGAGCCTATCGGCCGCCCAAGACAGATATATGTCGGCGCCACAGAAAGGCCTTATGTTGAAGTCTCTGATCGATCATAAAATTTTAAGGCCATTGAAAAATGGCCTTTTTTTATTATAATAACTATGGACATAAACGAATCTTTTAAGATTGCCCTGGAAAAAGTTCAATCGCTTGACACACGGCCTTCGAATGAAAATCTGTTAAAATTATACGGATTGTATAAGCAGGCGACAGAAGGTGAGGTAATAGGTGACAGACCCGGGGGATTTGATTTTAAAGCAATTGCCAAGTATGACTCCTGGGCGAGCTTACGAGGAATGACAAAGGACGAGGCCATGCAATCCTATATTGATTTGGTCAATTCATTATCTGATTAAGATCAATGCAATTATTTTATTGCCCTGAAGTAGTTGATGGTAGTGATTTTTTGAACCTTGAAGAATCCCGCCATTGTGTAAAAGTATTGCGAAAAATAGTCGGTGACCTGATTCATATTACTGACGGATCAGGGAAGTTCTACGAGGCACAATTAACTGATCTAAATCCAAAAAAGTGTTCATTCAAAATCCTTTCTTCGACATCGGCAAAAAAGAATAACTATTCCATTCATATCGCCATTGCCCCAACCAAAAATTCGGACCGAATCGAATGGTTTATTGAAAAAGCGGTAGAGATTGGTGTGGATAAAATATCCTTTATCCAAACATCCTATTCCGAAAGGAAAAATATAAATCTCACCAGAATACAAAAAAAAGCCGTCAGTGCGATGAAGCAATCAGTTAGGGCTGGTTTACCGGAATTGGTGCCTATGGAAAAACTGAAGCTATTTTTGGATTCCAATATAGAACAACAACAATTTGTTGCCCACCTCGAAGGGGAATCTACACCTTACCTCGAACACCTTGCACATCCCGGCAACAGCTACCTGGTTCTTATTGGGCCTGAAGGAGGCTTTTCGGACGAAGAAATATTGATGATAAAAGAAAAGCACTACGAAGTGGCCAAAATAGGCGATTACCGCTTAAGAACAGAAACAGCCGGCATTGTGGCTTGCACTATGCTAAACAATATAAATCATTGATAAAACGGACTGTCAACTAATCTGTTTCCTTTTTTATCAAGGACTGCATAATTGAAGCCTGACACAAGCGAATAGGCGCCGACTTTGCCATCTTTTCTCAGGGCGAGAAACCCAACCTGAAAATCACTTTTCCCATTATTCGTTTTCATTATTCTCCTGACAATTTCCTCGCAAGCTTTTCCGGGCTCCATGCCGTTTCTCATCAACTCGACGACCATAGCACTTCCTGCCTGCTTTATGACCTCTTCGCCAAGTCCTGTTGCACACACCGCTCCCACCTCATTGTCCACAAACAATCCTGCACCAATAATGGGCGAATCCCCTACCCTGCCGTGAAGCTTATTTGCAGCGCCGCTGGTGGTACATGCTCCAGATAAATTGCCGCTGTCGTCCAAAGCCAACATACCTATCGTATCATGATTTTCTATATTTAATATTGCCTTTTTCTCCTTAAATTCCTCTTGCATTTTCTGCCACTCATTCAGGGTTTCCGGAGTAAGCAAATTTTCTTTTTCAAATCCCTTTTCTAGAGCAAATTCCAAAGCACCCATTCCTGTCAACATCACATGAGGCGTTTGGTCCATCACCAATCTTGCCACTGCAACGGGGTGCTTTATATGTTCCAAACATGCTACACTTCCGCATTGTTGATTTTCATCCATGATGCATGCATCCAAAGTGACGCGCCCATCCCTATCTGGATAACCTCCATAACCGACCGATTTCACTTTTGGGTCTGCTTCAGGAATTTTCACACCTACCTCGACGGCATCGATAGCCTTTCCTCCCTTACTTAGCACTTTCCATGCGGCTTCATTTGAAGGGATGCCATGCCCCCAGGTAGAGATTACTATTGGCTGATCTGATTTACCTATAACACGTTTGGAACCAATCGCTTTTGAACTCAAACCAATTGTAGCAATTGAGGAAAATATTGCTGATTTTTTTAAAAACCTTCGTCTTGCATTCATAGCCTTAATATTGTAATATGATCTTCAAGATTAATAAATATTTCAGGATTTAACTAAAGTCTATAATCAAGAATTCCCCTTTTTAATAAAATGGGGGAATGCATTTTTTTGATGTTCTCATTCAACGCTGACAAGCCAATGATTGAAAAAAGAAGTGATTAATTTCCTTTTACTATATTAATCTAATTAGTGTCTGTCCATAAAGTCCGCTATCTGCGTTATGCTTGCTCTCAAAATGGTCATTTACGAAATGTAAACTCACATTTTTCGAGCTGTGCAAGCCTTGATAGCAAACTTTCTGAACCAGACACCGAGTTTATGGACAGACTCTGCGTTACGCCCGCAGTAGGCAGGCTTGATCTCGAACATTCTGAACAAACTCTGACTCTATAGACGGACTCTAATTAATCAAGTTTTGGCTTGATAAGTTTGAATCCGTTTAATAAGGCTTCGGATAATCGGTCAACTTCCTTTTGTGTATGTGTGGTAGCAAACATGCATGCACAGGTATTGATCATTATAATATTTTCCTTTAAGAACAGATAATCCAAAAGCTCATTTATCAAAGCCTTTGTTTCTAATGTTTGATAGGCTTCGCGGTATGAGCTTGGGGCATTTGGGCGAAAATGCATTCGAAACATGGAGCCGGTACCTGTAATTGATACCGGAACATCTGCGATTTTTACAGATTCTTCTATCTGATGTCTCGCTTTCATGGTTAAGGCAGTCAACGAAAAAACAGCATTTTCATCAAATAATTCCATTGCTACACGCCCAGCCGTGGTAGAAATTGGATTGGCAGAAAAGGTTCCGGAATGCGGATATCGTAATACTTTTTCGCGAGGATCCAGAACTTGCATAATCTCAGATTTACCCGTAAGCGCTCCAATAGGAAATCCTCCACCTATTATTTTGCCCATTGCCGTTAAATCCGGATTAACCTTATAGGCTGCCTGCGCCCCACCATGATTTACACGGAAAGAAATCACCTCATCAAAAGCGAGTAATGCCTTGTTCTTATGCGTCCATGTATAAATCGCCTCTACAAACTCGTTGGTAGCCGGGAAGAGGCCAACCCGATGCGGAACAGGATCGATGAGCACGCAGGCAATTTGATCAGCATGCTGATCTAAAATATTTAAAGTTCTTTCAATGTCGTTGAATGGAAAGATCACTACATCATCGATCACACCTTGCGGCGTCCCCTGCACAAGTGGTACTGCATTTGGCTTGTCAAGATCTCCCCAATTGTCCGGGCTGGCGGTCTGACTCATTTCGGCATAATCATAAGTTCCATGATATGAGCCTTCTGCTTTCGCTATTTTAGGTTTGCCGGTATATGCCCTGGAAGCTTTTATCATGGCCATCACTGCTTCGGTTCCCGAATTTACAAAGCGTATTTTTTCAAATCCGGGAGAACGACCAATCAACAATTCTGCAAAAGACACTTCTGCTTCAGTACCCATAGTGAAGGCTGATCCTTTCTTCAATTGCTCAGTAACTGCCTCAACAAGGACTGGGTGTGAATGCCCATGGATTAAAGAACCCATATTATTCGCGAAATCAAGGTACTCCGTTCCGTCGATATCCGTTATATAACTTCCTTTAGCGCTTTCTACGTAGTAAGGATGTGGCTTTCGATATATGGTATTACGGCTAACACCACCGGTAAGGACATCACAAGCACGTTCATATAAGGCATTGCTTGATTTGCCTTTTGCTTTATTCATCGGATTTTGAGAATTCACTTATGTAAAAATCTAAATTTGCATTCTGTGCATTGATTCATTTTTGTTCCTTTATGCTTTCCAATTCTCTTTCGATTCCATCCAACTCTTTCTCATAAAAATAAGTATTCGCTTCAAATGGTTTCAATTTTTCTATGGTGTTTTCTTGTTCATCGTATTCGGCTAAAAAAACGGTGTCTAACCACTCCATGTTTCTGGCTTCATTAAATTTCAATGCAAAAGCTTTCTTGCCATTTACTTCTACCGTACCAAGTAAGGAAGTTTTTCCGGCAGAAGATGTCATGGTGATATATCGTGACGGGCGCCCTATGGATGGTAAACTGCGGTATATTTTGCTGAATATTTTATTCACATCTGCTAATGGAGCTGTGAAATAATGATGCTCTCCGGTGGGTCTGGCACAATACATGGAGTGAAAACTTATGGATAACATCATTAGTATGTTCCCGAGATCTATCCAGTTTTGGGCCGATCGGTCAACATCAACTTTGCCGTTTTCATATTTAAACAAGCTAATGTGATTCATTATCGGGCTTTGACTTTTAAGCGATAAGCCAAAGGCTTTTAGGCGACGAATAGCCGCAATGGTACTGATATTCAATAGCTCTTTAGGAGTGGAAAAATGTCCCATCCATATCACCTGAATTCCACTGTCACATAATTTTTTGAACAGGTTCAGCGTAATATTGTACTTAGAACTTAAAACTAATTCGGGTTGGTAGGTAAGTGCCCTAGAGGCCATACGGATAGTTCTGATATGTGAAAGTTCAGGATCTTCCATTATTGGCACTAGATACTTCACAAGCCGATCGTAGGGCATAAAAGCACCATCACCTCCGGTAATGAGAATATCCGAAATTTCTTTATGCCGCTTTAAATACTCATGAACCTGATATATTTCGTTTTGGAGAAACATATCTTCATCACCGCGTACCTGGGCATGGCGGAAACAATAGCTACAATATGCAAAGCAGCTTTGCGTGGATTTATCAAATAACAAGAAACATTGAGGGTATTTATGCTGACTTCCGTCAAGCACCTCTATTTCGCCATCTTCGCAAAGATATGATGGCCGGTTAAGCAATTGTTTCCCATCATGCGGATTGGTTTTGGCCATATAAGCCTCAACAATCTCCTTTCTCCCGGCGTCATCTTTTGCCTCACTATATTTCCTGACAGTCTCTTCATGAATCATCCCTGCTTGTGGAAAAACCAATTGAAAAACTGAATCTTCTTGAAAATTACTCCAATCTATGGTATTCAACACATGCTTAGTTGCCAGGAAACGATACACTTCAATAAAGAGCTCTCTCTCTTTAATATTCCCAAGTATAATTCCGTTCATTTCTAAAATACCGCAAATTTCCTTGAAATCGGCTAATCCGCTGTAGCGCTTTTTTGGTGAAGTAAAAAAGATATCATCGATTTCATTCAATCCTGAATGTTGAGGATAGTTATTATGCAGCCTGGAGAGCAAGGCATTTGGCAGCAACTTTTCGTTTTCAATAATAGTTCTGGCATCTTCACTTAGTCCATGACGATCCATTAACATTTGAACATCCGCTGATTGAATCTCAATTCGTTCAAATGTGTTTTTTGTATCTTGTGCTGCTTGATCCACACCCTTAATTGTAATTGTTGCCATGAATAAATTGCTATTAATGATTATTGCGAGGAACTATTATCCATAATAATTCAGCTTCTTTATCGCTGATATTTTTAAACAAATGCGCTTGATTTGAATTAAAATAAAATCCGTCTCCTTCATTCAAATAGTATTGCTGATCGTTAATCACCACATCGAAGCTGCCTTTTAAAATAAAACAGAACTCCTGACCCGGATAATTGGTGGTCATGATCCCATTTGAATCCGATTTTTTCTTGAATTGAATGATGTAAGGCTCAATTTGTTTTGAAGGATCGTGATGAGACAGCAAATGCAAACCCGTTCCATTTTCATTTTCCTTTACAAACCTTCTTTCATCAGATTTTAGCAACGGATGCTTATCCAGGTTTTCATCTTCTCCAATCAGCTCGCCTACTGTGGTGTGCAAAGCCACTGCTATTTTTTTTAAGGTGACAATAGACGGGAAGGCTTTTCCTTTTTCAATTTGTGAGATTAAGCTTGAAGTAACTCCAATTTTGGCTGATAATTCCTTTACCTGAAAACCAGAATCATCTCTTTTTTTCCTTATCCTTCTTCCCATTTGATCCATAGAATCGTATTGGTATAAAGTGAAAATTGAAATTAAATATTATTTAACTAAGTAAATTATATTTAATATAATTAGCAAATTATTCTATACTTATAGGAACCATTAAGAAGAGGAAACCCATTTATTCATCGTGTCGAGCTATATTAGCTGATACCCTAATAGAGTCTGTCCATAATGTCCGATCTCTGCGTTACGCTTGTTTCTGAAAAACTCATTTACATACGTAAACTCCGTTTTTCAGAAACTTCGCAAGCCTTGATCTCTAACATTATGAACAACCTCTGACTTTATGGACAGAAACTAACTAAGCAGAAATGGGTGTAGATATAATTATTAAATGTAAGGAATGACCATGCAACCCACACATCTCCCTACATTGTATTTATGGTGAGTGCAGAATATGCACGTCGTATGAACATTTTGCTTTATCGATGCAGCTCATTCCAAAATAGAGAAATCCCATTTTTCTTTCTGATCATAATGAAGAAATCCATTCCTAATAGATAAAGGAGATGGAATATTATTATGAAAAAGCTTACCGGTTCCAAGACCTTGAGGCAACTCAACCGGATAGTTTGCAGTAAATTGTGCAATGGCATTTAAGCCGATATTTGATTCCAGGGCAGAGGTTATCCACCACCCAACAGATTTTTCCGAAACAAGCTCAATCCACTCTTTGGTTTGTTGAAGTCCGCCAAGAAGTGTTGGCTTCAAAATTATGTAAGCCGGTTTGATACTCTGCAGCAAATCCGCTCTTTCCTTTTTTTCAACAATTCCTATTAGCTCTTCATCCACGGCGACAGGAATTGGAGACTGACAGCAGATATTTTCCATTGCTTTCCAGTTACCAGCCATAATGGGTTGTTCGATGGAATGTATCTCATATTTTGAATATTTATCCAAAATTCTTATCGCCTCATCTGGATGAAAAGCGCCGTTCGCATCCAATCTGATCGTGATTTGGTCTGAGGAGAATCGGTCTCTGATATTTTTAATCAATGCCAATTCATCATCAAAATTAATTGCCCCAACTTTTATTTTTATACAGTCAAACCCCTCGTCAATTTTACTTTCCAATCGGCTGAGCATTAATTCTTTGTCACCCATCCACACCAATCCATTGATAGGAATCCCCTTTTTAGATTTAGTGAAATCATTTTCATAAAGAATTCGCTTTCCTCCGTTTTTCAAATCCAGGATTGCTGTTTCCAGGGCAAATCGAAGGGCAGGATACCTTGCAGGAATTATATCATTTATATCTTCAGCATGTAAATTGCTAATACTGGAAATGGAATTCACGCAATTATTCAATGCGGTTGGCAGATCGCCATTCAAATCAGGGCTTAATCCTGCTAAAGGACTACACTCGCCTATCCCAAATATCCCAGAATTATCCTGATCATACAATTTCAAAAAGAAGACATCCTTTGAAGTCATTACTCCTCGCGAAGTTCCCGCGTCAAACCTAAAATCCAAGGTGTGTTTTATAATTTCAACTTTCATCTGTTCAAATAAAGTAAAATCGGTTTCATTTACAGATTATCATCATATTAAAATAGGTCATAAAAATAATCTGAATCCTCGCCTGTTTCATGTTTTTGTATTTTGGAGAAACATCGCAATTTGCAGATAATTATCAATCTAAGGTATGTCACAATAATAATCTCAGGCATCGCCTGTTTCATTGGCCATTACTTCCATGCAATCATAATTACATTCCATGATATTTTTTAGCTTTGCACACAAAAAAGTGATACGTGGAAGAAGATTTTAATATAGAACAGTACAATTATCAGTTGCCGGAAGAGCGAATTGCCAAATTTCCATTGAAAGAAAGAGCAAAATCGAAGTTGCTGACTTGGAAAAAGGGCAAGATTTCACACCACATATTTGAGCAAGCGGCATCCTTAATTCCCCAAAAATCATTGCTGGTTTTTAATGACACCAGGGTAATTGCTGCGCGATTGCAATTTCAAAAATCGACTGGCGCCCACATCGAAATATTTCTCCTCCATCCGGAATTGCCAACAAGGGATATTTCAGAATCCATGACCTTGCAGGATTCATCCGTTTGGTTGTGCATGATTGGTAACAAGAAAAAATGGAAAGACGGCACACTGACTGTGAAGCTTGGAGATATTACCATCATGGCATCGTATCATAACCGCGAGCAGAATTTAATCAGGTTTGACTGGACTGGTGGCGAAACATTTGCAGATATCATTAATAAAGCAGGAGAAACCCCTCTGCCTCCCTATTTAAAAAGGAAACCTGTCGATGCTGATGCTTCCAGGTACCAAACCATTTATTCTAAAAACAATGGTGCTGTGGCAGCCCCAACCGCTGGCTTACATTTTACAGAAAACATCCTGAATCAGATAAAAGCAAAAAATATCGATACCGAATACCTGACTTTGCACGTAAGCGCCGGAACGTTCAAACCTGTTGAAGCGGAAGATTACAGGGATCACAAAATGCACTGTGAACAAATTTCGATTAGAAAAGAAAGTATTCTAAACTTATTGCATCATCATAAAAACCTGACCGCTGTGGGGACTACATCCTTACGAATACTAGAAAGTTTGTATTGGTTTGGCGTATTACTTACTGAAAACCCCGATGCCCGCTTCTTCATTCACAAAAACCTGCCGTATGAAACCGGGCTAACAGATGATATATCTTTTGAACATGCGCTGATTCAAATACTCAATTTCATGGAGGCAAAAAATATTACTGAACTTCATGGGGAAACAGAAATATTTATTTATCCGGGTTATAAAATAAGGACTGCTCAAGGGCTATTTACAAATTTTCACTTACCAAAATCCACCTTGCTGCTTTTAATTTCCTCCTTCGTAGGAGAGGCGTGGCGGGATATTTACAATGAGGCATTAGCTCATGATTACCGGTTTCTGAGCTATGGGGACAGCTCACTCCTTATCCGGTAATTCTGAACATAAAAATGTCCATAACTGAACATAATTTAACTCTTCACAACTTCTAATCTTTTGTATATCTGTCATTTATATCAAATGGCATATGTATTGATAATTTGCAGGCATAGGGTGATAAACGAGCATTAAAACTCTTTTAAGGGTTTCGGCTTTGTAGGAGAGTTTTTTTGATCGTTGAATGCCAATCACTTAAAACATGGATCAGGTGAAAAAAATAGTCCGATATAATATTCTCATACTAGTGCTGCAATTTATATTTTTTGCAATTCTATTATTCATTGCCTTTTTTATGAAATATTATTTTGGCTAAAAAGTAATTCTGATCAAGACTTTGTGAATATATAAATTGAGTATTAACTTGAAAAGTGAAATCAAAATGGAAAAAATGTCATCAGCAAGATTATTAAGATCAAGAGATAGAATTTTAGGAGGTGTTTGTGGTGGACTAGCAAAATGGCTGGGATGGGACATCACGATAGTCCGTATTGCTTACATTATCATTAGCATATTAAGCGCCGCATTTCCAGGAACAATCGTGTATATCATTCTTTGGATGATCATGCCGGAAGAAGATTAAAGTGCTAAAATCCGATCTGAAAACATTTCGACCAATTCTTTTGAATGCGTAGGGTAATTCGCTATGGTTAGTATTGCTTTCCCATTTTTGATAAGTGCCTCTAATTCATAACCCATCTTTTCGATCTTATCCAGAACTAAGGGATCACATTCTGCCGAAATCATAGTTTTTGATCTGTTATTTTTAGTTGAAACCGGTTTCATATCGGGATTGCTTTCTATTAACTGATGCAACACAACAGCTTTGTAATTCGATTCCCGCACAAGTTGAGCTATTCCCTTCTCAGTATAATCTGATATCACCTTATATAGCAAATAAATTTGTGACTGATAATCAGCTATCATATTTACTTTAAAATCTCTAATAAAATTAGCGGAATCATTTCGATAGAAAAGCAATATTAAATCCGTTGGAATCCCCAGACTTGCATTTGGGTCAATCATCAGGTAATCGACATTCGAATAATCCCGAAATAGCTGTGGGAAGGAATAGGATAAATCCAATATAGAGGGCTTATCTGAACTTTGCATAGCATTATCCTTTATTTCCATTCCTGATACAGGATCATCCTTTACAATTAGTTGAAAACTTTTATTTTCTTTTTTATCCAGATGGTTCTTTACATTAAGATGCAAAATCTCAAATTTGTAATCCTCAGAAATCCCAAAAAGTTGTCGAACATTTTGCTGAACCGATTCCAAATAGATTTCAGCTTTTTTGTTTTTTATAGGATCAAATAATCTTTTATGCTGCTGAATAGTAAAATATTCAGCTCCGGGATAAGGTTTTAAATTGATTCTGAATTTCATATACTTAATAAGCTCTTAAGGTGTGCTAAAGTTATGAGTACCTGGCGTTCTTTATAAATGTACTGTCAAAAATCTTGGTTCTATTTTAAAT
>JAUUZS010000269.1 GCA_030589835.1 Cyclobacteriaceae bacterium | reverse complement strand
TTAGATTTTTGATGAATTTTTGGTAAGCTCAATGCAGCAAATGCCTGGGTATTAGGCAAGTTGAGAAAGGCAAAAAGGCGCAAAAAGATGAATATTTCAATTCGATGACTTTATGGACAGGCTCTAATAGTGGTATTTTTCGATCAAAACACATTTGCCCACACGTATGATGTTTCTTTTCATCAATGTGTCGCCATTGATAATAATTGTTCACTTACAAATAGTCCAGATTCTTCAATTTTATCTTCATTGATTCTGAATTTTAGCTTGGAATCCTGGTAAAAAAATTGAATACAAGCCTGTTTAGATGCATAGTTATTTTCTGTTACAATTAATTTGTTAGAAAAATCAGAGGCTTTAATGACATCAAGAATTTTCTTTTTACATGATTTTGCTATAAAAATAGTGTGGCAATTGTCCAGGTCAGCTGGCGAATTAATAGTTACTAATTCTATTTTATTTCCCCAAACAAACTTGTCTTTTAGATTTTTCTGTAATTCACTAATCGTTTGTGAATCCCCTGTTACACCGATAATGAAATTTGATTTTTTATTGACATCCCACGTAATATGTTTTGTAAAATTGTATAAAAAAAGAGCCTGTATCCGATAAGGAGTATTTTCTTTAGAAAATGCGCTTGATGATCCAATCAGAACAATGATAATGGCTAAGAGCATAATACCATTCACTTTGAAATTGTGATAAATGTTACCTTTCATGATTTACTATTTAATAAATAAAAATTTAATAAGTACAAATAGTATCTTTTATTATCTCTGTTAATTTTTGTGTGTGGTTAAGCATTGGTGCAACCTAATTAACTTTTATTGGTAGCTAATAAAAAGCTTACTATGATTCGTTTTCATGTGTATATACATTAGTGAAAAAGTAAGTAACCTTTAAAAATATAAATAAAACCTAAAAAAGTGCAATAATAAATATTTGTATATAATATAAACATGAATATATTTAATTATAAGAATATTTTGAAGCAGTTTGTTTTACTTTTTTTTAATAATCAAAATAGGCACGAAATATTGGGTTGAGAAAAAATATATCACAAATTTTTTTAATCATAAAATGACGGTATCATTTTGATACGACAAAATAAGATGATTTAGCCTGAGCATTCAACAAATCAATCTGAGCACTTATATGAATTGAGATAATGCATAATTAAAACAGCGGCAAATTGATCTCCCCATGCTGGTGCGGGCTTGTAGCTCCTACCGTTTTCCCAACCTTAACACAAATTAAGCATCAATTTTGCATGAATATAGTAAGCTGATAAATGTGAGATTTCTATAGCACGGACAAAATCCTGATGTTAAGTACGTGCTGCAAAGGCTGCATAGATTTTTTTTACCTAAATTTTAGAACTTACCTATCGCTGATTGTTATTATAATATGAAATCAAAAATATTAATTACCGGAGGTTCAGGATTGGTTGGCACACAATTGTCAGAAAAACTTGCGGAAGAGGGGTATGAAGTGGTTCATCTAAGTCGACATCAAAACAATAATTCCGGATATAAGATTTATACATGGGATATTTCCAAAGGGATTATCGAAGAAGGAGCTTTTGAAAATGTTCGTTATGTCATTCATTTGGCAGGCGCCGGGATCGCAGAAAAAAGATGGACGGACAAAAGAAAGCAGGCCTTGACATCAAGCAGAGTGGATGGGGCAAATCTGATTTACAGTTATTTGAAATCAAATGAAAATCATGTTAAGGCATTTATATCTGCTTCAGCGATTGGAATTTATGGATTCGATACCGGAGGTATAATACAGACCGAGGAACGAATTCAACTGGGAGATGATTTTCTTGCCACATTAACAAAAAAGTGGGAGCTTGCGGCAGACCAATTCGAAGATTCGGGAATTAGGGTAGTCAAATTAAGAATTGGCCTTGTGCTGAGTGAAAATGGAGGTTTGTTGGGGAAGCTGTTGCCTTTTGCAAACTTGGGTTTAAGTTCTCCTTTTGGCTCCGGCGAGCAATATATGAGCTGGATTCATATTGATGATTTGGCAAATCTGTTTTTACATGTAATCGAACGCCATGAAATTCAGGGTGTTTACAATGCCGTGGCTCCAAATCCTGTTATACATAAAGAGTTTTTAGGCCAATTGGCAGTCGTGTTAAACAAGCCTTTTTTTCTGCCTAATACTCCTAAAATTGTTTTGAAGTTGATATTTGGCGAGTTGTCATCAGCCATTACAGGAGGGAATAAAGTTTCTTCAGCAAAAATTGAGCAGGCGGGCTTCAATTTTCAATTCACGGAATTAAGTGAAGCTTTAGGCAATTTATTAAAGAAATAGATAAGACTAATTTATCTTTGTCAGGATTTACATGAATTATAGAAATATACTATAATTTTAAGCCTCAAAAAATATCATATGGAAGATCATCAACCAAAAGACAACAGTAAAAAGAAGCTGTCCCCGGCAGAGGAGCAAAAAATTAGGCAGGCATTCCAGGAAAAAGATTGGAATGAAATAAAATCCAATGATTCCTGGGCGCTGTTCAAAATTATGGGAGAGTTTGTCTCTGGTTTTGAGAAACTTTCCTCCATCGGCCCTTGTGTATCCATATTTGGATCTGCCAGAACAGATCCGGAAAATAAATACTATAAAATGGCAGAAGAAATTGCTTCAGGTTTAGTAGAACAGGGATATGGTATTATTTCCGGAGGAGGGCCGGGCATCATGGAAGCAGCTAATAAAGGCGCAAATAAGGCTGGAGGAAAATCAGTGGGGCTGGGCATTATTTTGCCTCATGAACAAAGCAATAACATTTATATTGATCCTGACAAGCTCATCACCTTCGACTATTTTTTTGTGAGAAAAGTAATGTTTGTCCGCTATTCCCAAGGCTTCATTGGTATGCCCGGAGGATTTGGTACACTGGACGAATTCTTTGAGGCGATCACACTTATTCAAACCCAAAAGATTGGCAGATTTCCAATCGTTTTAGTAGGAAAGGAATATTGGAGCGGCATGATCACCTGGCTGAAGGAGGTTGTTTTTAAAGAGGAGCAAAATGTGAATGAAAAGGATTTTGAACTTTTTTACCTGGTCGACAATGCCAAAGAGGCTGTTGATATCATTGATAATTTCTATAATAAATTCTTACTATCACCAAACTTTGAATTTTGAAAAATAAGCTTAATATTCTCGTTATATCCTTGTTGGTATTCATAATTGCCTACCTGGTATATACCGATTTTTTGAATCCCACTCCGCTTGAAAAAACGGAAATTATTGTTTCATATGGCGTTCCTGAATTGCTTATTCCTGATACAGTGTATTTTGCCGGAGAAAGAGTGCCCTTGGAGATCCCGGATGTGCGAGAGCGCCTCGATCGTGAATTGCATGTGAATACTTTTTGGCATTCCAACACCATTTTCCTGTTGAAAAGAGGAGCCAGATGGTTGCCGGATATAAAAAGGGAATTTGATGAAGCAGGTGTTCCTTCCGACTTGATGTACCTATCGGTAATTGAAAGTGATTTGCAAAATAAGACCTCACCTAGACATGCGGTTGGTTTTTGGCAATTGTTAAAGGGCACTGCCAAAGATTACAAACTTGAAGTAACAAGTGAAGTGGATGAAAGATATAATCAAATGAAAGCGACTGATGCTGCAATAGCATATTTAAAAAAAAATCACCAAAAATTTGGTTCATGGACCAATGCGGCTGCCTCATATAATATTGGCAGGAGAGGTTTGGATAGGGTTTTGACTAAGCAAGCTGTCAACTCCTATTACGATCTTCTGTTGGGCGAAGAAACTTCACGCTATGTTTTTAGAGCAATCGCCATAAAGCTCATCTTCGAAAATCCTGAGAAATACGGATTTAACTTTTCTGAAGAACATTTATATAAAAAAGAAGATCTCCAGGAAATAAAGATCACAAAAACGATTGATAATTTGAGAGACTGGGCCTTTGAAAACCATATTAATTATAAACAACTGAAACGTTACAATCCATGGCTTCGAAAAAACAGCCTTTCTGTAAGAAATGGAAAATCGTATATATTTCAAATTCCAAATAATATTGAGCCCCGGATCATCATCGCTGATACGACTTCTTTCGCAATGGAAGATAGTACACTAGAAACTGATGTCAGGGAATTACCTAAGGAACCGGAAGACGGATTATAAAATTTTATAAATTGAATGAAGAAGGAGATATCACAGGATATTACCGGGTTTGACCATATTGAGGTGTATGGGGCCAGGGAACACAACCTCAAGGACATCAATGTAAAAATCCCCAGGAATAAGCTGGTAGTAGTTACAGGAATTAGTGGTAGTGGCAAATCTTCATTGACCTTCGATACCATTTACGCCGAAGGGCAACGGCGCTACATGGAGAGTTTTTCTGCCTATGCACGCTCATTTATTGGTGATATGGAACGGCCTGATGTAGATAAAATAGAAGGACTCAGCCCGGTCATTTCTATAGAACAGAAAACCATTTCAAGAAATCCGAGATCAACAGTTGGTACCATCACGGAGATTTATGATTTTTTGAGGCTGCTGTTTGCCAGGGCAGGAGAGGCATATTCCTATATCACTGGTGAAAAAATGACTCGTCAGACAGAAGATCAGATCATAGCACATATTGTTCAACACTATCTGCATAAAAAAATTATCATCCTGGCCCCTGTGGTCAAAGGCCGAAAGGGGCATTACAGGGAATTGTTTCAACAAATCAGAAAGACCGGTTTTGCGAAAGTCCGTGTCGATGGAGAGATTATGGATTTGGTACCCAAGATGCAGGTAGACCGGTATAAAACGCATGACATTGAGGTTGTCATTGATCGGGTGAAAGTCATTGACTCAGAGAAATTCAGAATTGCTCAATCCATCAAAAATGCGCTTGTTCAGGCTAAAGGGGTGATCATGCTCTTAGATGAAGAAGGGCAGACACATCATTTCTCCAAACATCTTATGGATCCGAAAAGTGGCCTGGCGTATGACGATCCTGCACCCAATACCTTTTCTTTTAATTCTCCGTATGGAGCTTGCCCTACCTGTAACGGTTTAGGTAAAATTGAGAAAATTACCATAGAATCTGTTATCCCTGATCCTACGTTAAGTATCTCTCGAGGAGGGATCGCCCCACTAGGGCTATATCGGGAGATATGGATCTTTAAGAAAATCCAGGCGATTCTTAAGCGTAATGATGTTGACCTGACTACTCCAATAAACAAAATCCCTAAAGAAGTGATCGATCTATTGCTTTATGGTGACCAGGTTCCTGTAGGGGTTTCATCCGTTAAATATCCCGGTACAGAATGGCATACAAAATTTGAAGGGATTATCAATTTTTTGGAAAAGCAAAGTGAGGGAGGTACTGAGAAAATCCAAAGCTGGGTGAAAGAATATATGATTGTCCGGATTTGTCCGGATTGCAATGGAGCGAGATTGAAAAAAGAATCTTTGAGCTTTAAAATTGATGGAAAAAATATAGCGGAGATTGCTGCTTTTGATATAAATAAGCTTGGTGAGTGGTTTGTCAACCTTGAAGACCGCCTCAATGAAAAGCAAAACAGGATCGCCGCAGAAATCCTCAAGGAAATCAGAAAAAGAATAAATTTTTTGTTGGAAG
Organism: Cyclobacteriaceae bacterium; assembly: GCA_030589835.1. The sequence goes on along the minus strand of JAUUZS010000269.1, from coordinate 667 downwards.
TGGGCCTAACTTATTTAAACCTAAACAGGCCCCTCAAAACGCTTTCCGGAGGTGAAGCACAACGGATTCGTCTAGCCACACAAATCGGCACCCAGCTTGTTGGTGTACTTTATATCCTGGATGAGCCAAGTATTGGTTTGCACCAGCGCGACAACTCAAGATTGATAAAAGCACTGCAGGATTTGCGTGATCTGGGCAATTCTGTTATTGTGGTGGAGCATGACAAGGAAATGATGCTTTCATCAGATTATATCCTGGATATAGGCCCAGGCCCAGGACTGCATGGAGGCCATGTGGTAGCGCAGGGGAGCCCTAAGGATTTTTTGAAACAGAAAAGCCTTACTGCTGATTTTCTTAAAGACAAGCTTAGGATTGAAGTTCCTGAATCGCGCAGGCTTGCCAATGGAAAATGGATAGAATTGAAGGGTGCTACCGGTAATAACCTCAAAAAAGTTAAGCTAAGTTTGCCATTGGGCACAATGATATGTATAACCGGGGTCTCAGGAAGTGGAAAATCCACACTTATCCATGAAACGCTTTATCCCATTTTAAATCGCCATATATATCGGGCCAAAAAAGAACCTATGCCCTATATTTCTATTAAAGGAATAGAAGAAATAGATAAAGTGGTGGAGGTAAATCAATCGCCAATAGGAAGGACGCCAAG
>JAUUZS010000202.1 GCA_030589835.1 Cyclobacteriaceae bacterium | reverse complement strand
GTTTCTGTCTAATTTTACCAAATTCTACTCAATCTGCTTGGAGAAAAAGAATGTGTCCTTGATCATCAATGCTTAGTAATGATGATTTGAGAAGTTTAATTCTGGAGAAGTGTTTTTTACATTCCTTTAAAAACGATGAATCGCAGCAAAAATACATTTAAAAAAAAATTAAGTCTCGAGAGCACCAGATATCAACAATAACGAAATGAAGCACTATTACCTTTTAATTCTTCTTACTATCCTTTTTTCCTGCTCGAAAAAGCCAAAATTTGAGCTTTTGACTTCAACTCATACCGGAGTTGATTTTGAAAATACCATCGTGGAAACGGATAGTCTTCATGTAATGAATTTCGAATATATCTATAATGGAGCCGGTGTGGGAATTGCTGATCTTAACAATGACGATTTGCAGGATATAGTCTTTACAGGAAATCAGGTAGCCACAAGGATATATCTCAATCAGGGAAATTTTAAGTTCTTGGATATTACGCAAAGTCTGGTAGGGCAGGATAGCAGTCAGTGGTATAGTGGGGTATCTATTGTTGATATAAACAGCGATGGTTTGATTGATTTGTATTTCACATGTACCGCATACGACGAACCCGAAAAAAGGAGAAACACACTTTGGATAAATAAAGGTACTCAAAGTGACGGTCAACTGGTTTTTGAAGAAAAAGCAGCGAAATATGGGATCGCAGATGAGAGTTATGGTGTACACTCAGCCTTTTTTGATTATGACCGGGATGGCGATCTGGACCTTTATTTATTAAATAATTTTGTGACGGAGAGGCTCTCCGCAAGCTATCGGGAGAAGATCCTTGATGGCAGCGCGATCAGCAACGACAAGCTTTACCGAAACAATGGCGACGACACTTTTAGCGATGTCACCCTTGAGGCGGGCATCATTTATGAAGGATTTGGCCTGGGCTTGGCCTTGGGTGATGTGAATAAAGACGGTTATCCGGATATTTACGTTTCCAACGATTATGTGTCCAATGACCTGCTTTATATTAATCAGGGCGATGGCACATTCAAAAATGAAATAGCGACATACTTATCCTACCAGACAAAATCTTCAATGGGCAACGATATGGCCGATATCAATAATGATGGCCTTCCCGATATGTTTACCCTGGATATGATGCCCGAATATTATTACAAGAAAAGGCAAACCATCAACGGCTTCAGTTATATTTTTTATATATATGACGAAAAATTTGGATACGAACATCAATACTTGAGAAATATGCTTCACGTACACAATGGTTTTTCAAACGGTGACATGGTTCCGTATAGCGAGGTGGGTCAAATGATGGGCATTTATGAGACCGAATGGAGCTGGTCACCACTTTTTGCAGATTATGATAATGATGGAGATAAAGATTTATTGATTTCGAATGGCTATCCAAAAGACCTTACAGACAAAGACTGGACCAAGTATAAGGCAGAAGTGTTCGGATTTGTCGCTAGCGAGCAGCACGTAATGAGTAGGGCTCCATCGGTCAAAGCATATAATTATGCCTTTGAGAATGATGGAGATTACATGTTTACAAAGAAATCGGCTGAGTGGTTTGAGCCTGTTCGGTCCTATTCGTATGGGGCGGCTTTTGCTGATTTGGATAATGACGGAGATCTTGACTATGTGGTAAATAACATAAACGATAAAGCATTCATATACCGGAATAGTACGGTTGAGAAATCAAAAAAAGGTGCCAATTACATAAAAATAAAGCTTCATGGTAATAATGAAAATAAGTTGGCCTTCGGATCAAAAGTTGAATTGTGGGCAGATGGGAACTATCAGTTTCAGGAACACTTTCTGTCCAGGGGCTATATTTCATCAGTAGATCCCGTTGTACACTTTGGCCTTTCGGATCAAAAAATGGTTGATTCCATCAAAGTAACCTGGCCTGATGGCGACAAAACAATTACCATGAAGGATATTTCGGTAAATCAGATGATAGAAATCGATCAGATGAATTCCGTCATGAGTAAAATCGAGCAAGGTACCTCCTCTTCAAATACTTTATTTGAAAAACTTGATAGCATCATAAATTATACCCATGAGCAAGAAGATTACATTGATTTTTTAAATAAGCAGAATATTATGCCGCATAAATTCTCACAAATAGGTCCACGTATGGCAAAAGGAGATATAAATGGAGATCATTTGGATGATATCATTATCGGTTCTACCATTACTTTACCTACCAAAGTATACATCAGAAATAAGAAAGGTTTCGAAGAAATTAGTATAGAAGGACTTACAGAAAAGAAAGATTTTGCGGAAGCCGATCTGGCAATAATTGATTATGATAATGACGGCGACAATGATATTATTGCTGTTGCCGGAGGATATCAAAATCCAAAGGAAGAAGAATATAAACATATGTTATACGAAAATAGTGATGGGATCTTTATCCCACATACCCTTCCAATTCCGGGGTTTTCAGCTTCTGTGGTCAGGCCATTCGATTTTGATCACGATGGGGATACAGACCTATTTATTGGTTCCAGAATAAAGAAAGAGATGTATCCTCTTGCAACAGATTCCTGGATACTTATTAATGAAAACGGAGAATATAAAGCGGAGAATACCTTGAATTTTAATATTGGCATGACTACCGACGCCATTTGGAGTGATTATGACGGCGATGGCTGGGAAGACTTGCTCATTGCCCGGGAGTGGAACACTATTTCAATCATGAAGAATGTAAATGGCGAACGTTTTCTAAGTCAGGAAATACCAGAAATAGAAGGAAATCATGGCTTGTGGTATTCCATCACTGCTGGCGATTTTGATCAGGATGGCGATGACGATTACCTGTTGGGCAACCTCGGAAATAATCACCGGTTTCACGTTAGCGATGAGTATCCAATGAATTTATACGCCATTGATTTCGATATGAACGGAACACTCGATCCGGTATCCACTGCCTATTGGAAGGATGAAAATGATATCATGAAGGAGTACCCTATTAATTATTATGACGAACTGGTTGCTCAAATCCCCTTAATAGCTAAAAAATATAATGATTATAAATCATTCAGCTTTGCAACAATAGATGATATTTTTGATGCTTCTATTAAAGAAAGAATGATATATCAATTTAAGGTGAATACTACGTCGAGCTATGTATTATGGAATGACCAGGGAAAATTCAAATGGGAAGAGTTGCCCAAAGTGGCACAGGTGGCACCGATAAAAAAGACTGTGGTGCATGATTTTAACAACGACGCCTTTCCAGATGTGATTTTAGCAGGAAATGACTATACCTATGATGTGAGCACAGGGTATTACGATTCGAATAAAGGATTAATATTATTGAGTAAAAATGAGAAACCTCTATCTGATTTAAGAACACCATCTCAAAGTGGTTTGGTGTTACAAGGTATGGTAGAATCATTACTATTTTTTGATGGAGAAAATCCTTTGCTGGTTGCAGGTTTTAATCGGGATAAAGTAGAAACTTTTTCGATTACGGGGAACTAATTGTAATTTATAATTCTTAGACCGCACCGAAAAGTAAAACACCCCTAAAAGGGGCTTTTCAGAGGGGACTAAATTCTTATTTAATTATATCATGGGGCAATTAAACCGTATTCTTGCATATGAAAAGACGATGGAATGGGGGCATGCTCATTATTATAATGCCACAGTTGGCCCTGAAGACGTAAATTATCCTATTCCACAGCGTCAAATAGATTTAAGCAAAGGCAACTTAGTGCAAAACAGGTGATTCCTGATAACAGGTTTGTATTCAGGTTAATTTCCGGAAACTTCCTTATTTATAAATAAAAGATACAATCATGATCCGGGTTTTCTCACATATGAATTATGTACAAAAGAAATGGGCCTCGATGAACTTATATTCATCAATTAAATATTAATTTGCTTAATAATACGTTACATAAAGCTTTGTGAAGCCTTTGAGAATTTTTTAATAAAATTTCTTTATAGATTGTCAAAAACAAACACTTCCTTGCAAACCTTTTCCATCTACCGCTCTTCAGCCGGATCAGGAAAGACCTATCAGTTAGCCTTGGAATTTGTCTCCCTGGTAATAAAAGATCCAAATCTTTTTAATAAGATTCTGGCAGTTACATTTACCAACAAGGCGACCAAGGAAATGAAAGAACGCATCCTTTCATTTTTATTAAAACTGGCTAATGGGGACGATGATGATTTCTTGCAGCAAGTTTCCGAAAAGACTGAATTGCCCAATGAGACCATTGCTAAAAATGCGCAACTTGTAGTGGGGAAAATCCTCCATCAATATTCACAATTTTCCATCAGCACGATTGACGCTTTTTTTCAGAAGATCGTGAAGTCCTTTGCAAGGGAATTGGGATTGCTTGGGAATTATAAAGTTGAGCTGGATCAGGACAAGATCAAGCAGGAAGTGATTGATCAGATCATTGATGGGCTTGGAGATGACAAGGAGTTGACCAATTGGCTCGTTGATTTTTCATTGGCTAAGGTCGAAGATAACAAATCATGGAACATTCGGCCCCAGATAGAAATGCTGGCCAATGAAGTTTTTAAAGAATCGTTCCGGCCGATAGAAAAAAGCATTCAGCATATAAAGGGGGAAGCATTTAAAAATCATCTCGATCAAATCGGAGAACTTAAAAACCGCTTTGAACAGGACATGAAGGGCAAAGCAAAAAAGGCAATTGACTTAATGCTTTCATATGGACTTTCAGAAGATGATTTTACCTTCAAAGCATCTGGCCCAGCAGGATATTTTAATAGGATTATAAATAAAAAGGAATTCGACCCAAAATCGAGGGTGCTGGATGCCGTGACAAATCCGGAGAAATGGAGCACTAAAACCTCACCAAAAAAGATTGAGATTCAACAAGTAGTTGAAGCGGGACTCCAGGAAGTCACCATTTCTTTAGTTGAGTACTACAACGACCACATTCAGGAGTATACGACAGCTACTGAGGTGCTCAGGAATTTTTATGTCTTTGGAATTCTTTCTCACATCGTCGTAAAACTTAAGGAATATCGACAGGAAAACGACATCATGTTAATTTCTGACGTGGCCATATTTCTAAAAGAAATTATCGCTGAAAATGAGACTCCATTTATCTATGAAAAGACCGGCACCTGGTACCGACATTATTTGATCGATGAATTCCAGGATACCTCTGCATATCAATGGTATAATTTTAAGCCGCTTATTGAAAATGGTCTGGCTCAGGATGATAAAAGCTTGCTGGTCGGCGATGGAAAACAATCCATATACCGCTGGCGTGGTGGGGATTGGAACCTGATTCTTAACCAAGTCAATGAGGACCTTTCAAGATACAAACCCTCCGAAAAAAAGTTAGGCACAAATTGGCGCAGTGCCCGAAAAATTATTGAATTTAACAATGAAATTTTTAGCTTCCTGCCCTCACTCATCCATGGTGAATTTAAAAGTAAAATCAATGAACTAAGCTTACCTGAAAATGAAAAGACGGTTTTAACGAAAATGTCAGAGGACGTTGAAAACCTTTATAAAGATGTAAAGCAAAAGGTAACAGACAAAAACATGGAGCCGTCAAAAGGCAGGATCGAGTTAGTTGTACATCAGAAAGGTGCGAATACCCCATGGAAAGAATGTGTCTTGGATAAGCTTCCCATAGTTATTGAGCGACTTCAGGATGCAGGCTTTGAAGCTCGGGATATTGCCGTTCTAGTGCGAAAAAGTGATGAGGGCAAACGGGTTATCGAAAAGATGATCAAGCACAAAAAGGCGCCTGACGCAAAAGAGGGATATTGCTACGACGCCATCTCTAGCGAATCCCTTTTCCTGGGCAATGCCTCTGTGATCCGCTTGTTGATCAATACCATTAAATATTGTTTGAATCCTGAAGATAAAATTTCCTTTGCAGAAATATGCTACAATCATCAACATCTTCAGGGGGGCGAAAAAGCCAAACCGACCAATGAAGACCTACAGTTCATTCTGGACGGAAAGGTACTGCCAAAAGCCTTTTTTGAAGAAATGGATTCCCTGATCAGGTTGCCTGTGTATGAAATGATAGAACGCATTATTCAATTGTTCAACCTGGGAAATGCTCAAAATAAAGGATATTTACAGGCATTTCAAGATTTGGTGCTGGAATATTTTTCTAACGAAAGCAAAGACATTAATGACTTCCTTGTTTGGTGGGAAGATAAAGGCAAACGGAAATCCATACAAATGCCGGACGCCATCAATGCCATCCGCGTCCTGACAATTCATAAGTCTAAAGGACTGGAATTCAAAGCGGTTTTGGTGCCGTTTTGCGACTGGAAACTTGATCATGATGCCACAAAGGATAATTTTTTGTGGTGTAAAATCGATCAGAAACCCTTTTCGGATATTGGACATATGCCTATAAAATACAGTAGTAGGCTGGAACAGAGCTACTTTGCGCGTGATTATTTTGAGGAAATGTTCAAAGCGTATATCGATAATCTGAATTTACTCTATGTAGCCCTTACTCGTGCCGAAACCTTCCTCAGGATCAATTGCCCCCCGCCATCCTCAGGACTAAAAAATGCCGGGGATTTAGTCATAAAAGGTATTGAGAGGGTTGGGCAGGTTGATGATCTGGTATCGCAGGAGGAAGATGATTCTGTAATAAGATATTCCATCGGTTCGCTGGAAGAGGCGAAAAGTAAATCAACAGCCAATAATCAAGCCGGCAAAACCGCTAAATATGAGTCCTCAGACTGGAGAGAAAAAATTGCTATTCGCAAAAAAGGCACTTTATTTTTCGACCTTGATGCTTCGGAGCAGAAAGCAAAAATCAATTACGGTCTTTTGGTTCACGAAATCTTGTCTAAAATAAAAAATGAGAAAGAAGCTGAGCTTATAGTAGACGGTTATCAAATGGAAGGACTAATCTCTAAAAAGGAAGGACAAACATTAATTGATCAGCTGAGCGTAATATTTTCAAATCCTCAGGTTCAAAATTGGTTTAATACGGATTGGGAAGTAAAAGCTGAAGTGTCAATTATCGTCCAAGATGATTATCCAAAACGTCCTGATCGTGTACTTCTTAAAGGAAAAAAGGCAATAATTATCGATTTCAAAACGGGCAAGGAAAAATCAAATGATACAAAGCAAGTGCTGGAATACAAGAATCTGCTTGACGAAATGGGGTATCAGAATGTTGAGGCTCACCTGCTGTATATAGCGTTGAATAAAGTGATTAAAGTCGCCTGATATGAAATTTTTAGAAGAAATTGTCGAGGTAGTTTTGAGCCGTCAAGCAGGTGCAAATGATGAGGTCACTATAGTTTTTCCCAATCGAAGAGCGGGTTTATTTTTCCGGAAATACCTTTCTGTCCGAATCGCCAAGCCTATCTGGTCGCCAAAGATCGTCAGCATTGAGGATTTCATCAAAAATTTATCCGACCTGAAACCTGCCG
>JAUUZS010000078.1 GCA_030589835.1 Cyclobacteriaceae bacterium | reverse complement strand
GCAGGTGAGAAAACAATATAAACAAGGTGCTGACACTAGCAGCTACATTCAAGCTGAGGCAAAACACAAGTTGCCTATTTCAGTATCTGCACCCATCCTTTAAATTCTGCTTTTTGCTGGTCTTTTTCCAAAACATCAAACGTAACCTCCGCTAAGTAAAAATACACAGCACTGGGCAAGATTTTGCCATTGATGCTTTTCCCATTCCAATTGATCAGCGTACTTTTTTCAGGTGCATCGAGATTATTATAAACTTCTTTACCATTGCGGTCGTAAATATAGAAATTCACAGATTTCACGAACCGGGGGCATTTCCAAAGATTTTCTTTTTCATCAAAAATGTTATATGGCTGAAATTCATCATTTATCCCATCTTCGTTGGGAGTGAATACATTAGGTAATTCATAGTAGGGGCAGTTGTCGTTGCAAATTGCTTCGGTGAGCACACTTTCGTTTCCTGATCTATCTACTGATGATATTTTGTAGCATCCTTTAAATGAATTGAGGCCTTCATGCAAATAGGAGGTATTGATCACATTATCAATGAATTCGAATGTGTCTTCTTCACCGGATTCTGAGAAATAGATGTTATAGCTCCGTACATCCTCATCGCATTGCGAATCTGTGTTTACCTCCCAGTTTAATTCGTTGTAATAGTTGTTGTAATCGCACGGTTTTGTATTCAAAAAATCAAGGCATACAGAATCCAGATTCACATTTACAATTAAGAATTCCGTGGGTGTACAGGGTGAAATGGTGTCATTTGGTTGGGCGCAGGCGATCTGCGAATCATTAAGAAACGGTTCAAGAATTTTATCATTTCCATAGGTTCCGCTGGTGGTCACATAATAGCAATACTCCTGGGTGTCCTCCAGGCCTTCATCCAAATAAATAAAACCTTCTTGAGATACATTAATGCTTTTTAATAACATAAATTTCTCTGGTTCATTATCGTCCATGTTATCTCTGTAAAGGGAGTGTGTTGGGTGTTGCTGAGAAATATTTGACCAGGGCACCTCTGCATCCCAGGTTATTTCTAGAGCACCGGTAATGGGTGATGCATACAGGCGGACCGATGAAGCATTTGTAGTGGTATCAATGGCATCGTTATCGTTGTCATAGACGACAATTTTATAATTATAGGCACTGCTCAGGGTATTCAACCCTATATCGTCTGTAAACGCAGTATCGGCAATCTGCCCTCCGGAAATCAACTCCATTTGAGCTGAAGAAAAATCATCTCCCCTATATACCTCATACGAGTACGGTGGGGGATATTTAGATGGATCAATATCGAAAGGGGAAGTCCACTTAATAAAAATTTCACCGTTTGATAGGTGGGTTTCCGTTACAGAAACATTTGTAATCAATGATCCGAAATCGCCTTCAAATTCCTCTATCATCACACATGATTCTTCCGAAACGATACTCTCTCCACCAGCAGGGTCCTGAAAGACCGCGACAAGCCGGTAACAATATGTGGCGCCATATTCCAGGTCATTATCATTAAATGCGGTTTGATTGACATCAAGTGTGGCAATTAATTCATATCCGGCATAGTCGGGCATGCCAAGCTCACAATGGCTGGGCTCGAAATCAAAACTGTCAACCCTTCTCCATACCTGCATTTCTGTGGCATTATCACAGGTATAGGCATCCCAGGACAAATTCACTTTATTCCCCTTGCCTTGCTCGGAAATCAATCCTTCCGGAGGCGGGCCTACAACACGAATAAACCAAGTGGCAAAATCAGCGAGCTTTGGCCCCTCTCCCTGGCTGATGTCTGGCTGGTCAACTGCCTTGAACCTGACCTGATATTCCCTTTCCCTGACATGCGCACAATCGGTCTGCCATGAAAAATTCAATTTTGCCGGTGATGGCTGTGTAGTCACCGGAAACGGGGAGTAGGATGCAGGGCTTGAATTAAATTCATAAACACTTCCGAAAGAGGACAGTTGGATCGGATCGTTATCCGGATCTGTTGCCGTGATCACTTGCTGCAAAATATCACCGGCAACGACACACGTATCAGGTAGTGGTTCTATTTCAGGAGGATCATTATCACAATCCGTTACAATGATCTGCATATCTCTGGTCACATAACCGAGCTTGTACCATTCGCCTTCAATTTTTCTCCATTCCACAATTCGAAAGGCAACGTTGTATTCCCCTTCTCCTCCAGGGGCATCCCAGATCAAATCCCCGGTGATCTGATCGAGAACAAAGCTGGCTGGCCCTGTTTTGTCTTCATTTTTTGCATCGTACAGCGCTCTGTCATTATCATCAGGGAATGCATAATTGAGTACAGGAATATCAAGATCCTGCTTGGGTGTTGTAAATTCATAGGATAAACTATCGCCATCAGCATCTACTGCCCCGGCATTGTGCAAAAAGGTAACGCCTACACAGGCATCATCGATAGGGGGGTTTAGCAATACTGGAGTATTGTTACACCCCAGGAAGGGATCGATAATAATTACAGTTTCTACAAAAAATGGCGTATTGACAGAATTGTCCATATTCACAATATCAGGATTTCTGTTAAATTCCCTATAGGTTATTTTGTACAGCCCCGGGCCGGGAAAAGTATGTTCTATAAAAAAAATGTTGATGGCCCTTTCATCACCAAGGTCTTGAAAAACATCAGGATCACCGGCAGCGAAGGTATCCGTAACACCATCTCCGAAATTTATCTCTCCTCCGCCAAGGGGAACATCAGAAGTCAAATCTGTATATCCTGTAAAGGTGAACTTGTAGGTAAAGTTCTGGCAAGAAATTAATTCCGCCGTTATTTCTCCAGCTCTGATGTGCGTGGCTTTCACTTCTGAGTAAAAAGAAATGAAAATTAAACAAATGAATATAAGCTGAAGACTTTTTTTCATGTGTTGAAGATACCTTTACTTCTTTATTAAGGCAAATAATAGACTTTTAGTATAAAGCAAACAAGAAAAATTGCAAATAGGTTACAACTATTGTCTGTTAAATGATTATTATCATATTTCGTAAGCAAGAAAAACTCCACTTTTATGACTTATTTGAAAATCGTTTGGTTATTCAATATTTCTTCAATTAAATTGTAAGTTTCTAACTATTTAAAAATCATAACAAGTATGAATTGGATTATTAAAATGTTAAGTAGTACACTTGGAAAAAAGCTCCTGATGTCACTGACAGGATTATTTCTAATCTCATTTTTGACAATTCACTTAATAGGTAACCTGGCTATTTTTAGCAGTGATGGTGGATTGGCTTTCAATACCTATGCAAAATTTATGTCAACAAATCCATTGATTGGCGCAGTGTCTTATTTGCTTTATGCAGGGATTATCCTTCATGTCCTGCTTGCCGCTATTCTTTATTTTTCGAACAGATCTGCACGGCCGGTAAAGTATAAAGTTCAAAAAGCAAAGGAAAACAGCAGCTGGTCATCAAGAAGCATGACCTTGTTGGGGATATTAGTTTTAGCACTGATTTTGATCCACCTCAATCACTTTTGGTGGCAGTACAAACATGATGGAGGGTATCAATTCGTTGATGATGCCAATGGCAACAAAGACATTTATATGCTTGTTGTCGAGAAATTTAAAACCCCATTTGCATTAATCTCTTACCTGATAGGTTTGCTGGCTTTGTATTTTCATTTGAATCATGGATTTCAGAGTGCTTTCCAGACCTTAGGGTTGGAGCATAAAAAATATACCCCGGCTATAAAGGCGATTGGTATAGCGTATTCAATTATCGCTCCCCTATGCTTTGCGTCCATGCCTATTTATATCTATTTCTTTAAATAATCTTGCAATAAATAAACAAATATATTATGTCCCTTGATTCGAAAATACCAAAAGGCCCATTGGCCGAAAAATGGACGAAACACAAATTCAACTTAAAGTTGGTCAATCCGGCTAACAAGAGAAAATACGATATAATTGTTGTAGGTACAGGACTTGCAGGAGGCGCAGCTGCGGCCTCGTTTGGTGAGCTTGGTTACAACGTTAAAGCATTCTGCTACCAGGATAGTCCCAGAAGGGCGCACAGTATTGCTGCTCAAGGCGGAATCAATGCCGCCAAAAACTACAAGAATGACGGCGATAGTATTTTCCGTCTTTTTTACGATACCGTAAAAGGAGGGGACTACAGATCCAGAGAAGCCAATGTGTATCGGCTGGCAGAGGTGAGCAACAACATTATTGATCAATGTGTGGCACAGGGGGTTCCCTTTGCCAGGGAATACGGAGGCTTATTAGACAACAGATCTTTTGGTGGCGCACAAGTATCCCGGACATTTTATGCTCGCGGACAAACAGGACAACAATTGTTATTGGGTGCCTACTCTGCATTGACTCGGCAAATATCAACCGGAAAGGTAACGATGTATACCAGAAATGAGATGCTTGATGTAGTGATCGTCGATGGTAAAGCAAGAGGTATAATTACAAGAAACCTTGTTACCGGAACAATAGAATCGCACAGTGCCCATACGGTCGTTTTGGCAACAGGTGGTTATGGAAATGTATTTTTCCTTTCTACCAATGCAATGGGCTGTAACGGATCTGCCGTTTGGAGGGCCTATAAAAAAGGAGCATTTTTTGGCAATCCATGTTTCACACAAATCCATCCGACTTGTATTCCTGTTCACGGCGATCAGCAATCAAAGCTGACCTTGATGTCAGAGTCATTGAGAAATGATGGCAGGGTATGGGTGCCAAAAACAAAAGAGATTGCCGCTGAACTTCAAAAGGGAAAAATTAAACCTTCCGATCTTCCTGAAGAAGATAGAGATTACTATTTGGAACGAATTTACCCTTCGTTCGGGAACTTAGTCCCCAGGGATGTAGCGTCGCGAAATGCTAAGAATATTTGTGATGAAGGCAAGGGAGTCGGAGAGACAGGCCTGGCAGTATTCCTTGATTTCAGGGATGCCATTGAACGTGATGGCATTGATGTTATTAAAGAGAAATACGGAAACTTATTCCAGATGTATGAGATGATCACCGCACAGAATCCCTACGAAACGCCAATGATGATCTATCCAGCAGTTCACTATACTATGGGAGGGCTTTGGGTTGATTACAACCTTCAAACCACCATTCCCGGATTGTTTGCAACAGGGGAGTGTAATTTCTCAGATCACGGAGCCAACCGGCTAGGCGCCTCTGCCTTGATGCAAGGATTGGCAGATGGCTATTTTGTGATTCCTTCAACAATTGGAGATTACCTGGCGGGAATGTCAAACGATAAAGTATCTACCGATCATGCGGCATTTAAGGAAGCTGAAAAGGAGATTAAAGACCGTATTGATAAACTTCTGAATATTGATGGAAAGAAAACAGTGGATCAATTCCATAAAGAGCTTGGTAAGATCATGTGGGAGAAATGTGGAATGTCCAGAAATGAAAAAGGCCTGAAAGAAGCAAAAGTTGAGATTCAGAAATTAAGAGAAGAATACTGGAAAGATGTGAAGGTGCTGGGTGTTAACGAAGAGTTGAATATGACACTTGAAAAAGCACTTCGGGTAGCTGATTTCATGGAGCTTGGAGAGCTGATGGTGGACGATGCATTGGATCGTAATGAATCATGCGGAGGCCACTTCAGGGATGAAAGCCAGACAGAGGATGGAGAGGCCAAAAGAGATGATGCCAATTTTGCCTACGTATCGGCATGGGAATTCCAGGGAGATGACAAGCCTGCCAGCCTTCATAAAGAAGAACTTGTATTCGAAAATGTAAAACTCACTCAAAGAAGCTATAAGTAATGGAAAAAGTAAGGAATTATACCTTAAAAATATGGCGACAGCCAAACGCACAGAGTAAAGGAGCATTAAAAACCTACGAAGTCAATAATATCTCTACAGGCAGTTCTTTTTTGGAAATGCTTGATATTCTCAATGAGGAGCTTTCTGAAAAGGGTGAAGATCCTGTACATTTTGATCATGATTGCCGTGAAGGTATTTGTGGGATGTGTAGTTTATTCATCAACGGACGGCCTCATGGCCCTGAGGAGGAAATTACGGTCTGCCAGTTGCACATGCGTACCTTTGCTGATGGTACAACCATCACCATTGAGCCCTGGAGATCAAAGGCTTTTCCGGTGACCAAAGATTTGATTATTGACCGTACTGCTTTTGATCGGATTATACAGGCAGGAGGTTATATATCTATAAATACGGGTGCTGTTCAGGATGCCAATGCGATTCCAATTCCGAAGCAAGATGCTGATTTGGCAATGGATGCGGCCTCATGTATTGGTTGTGGGGCTTGCGTTGCAGCGTGTAAAAATGCCTCAGCGATGCTGTTTGTCAGTGCGAAAATCTCCCAACTTGCGCTGTTACCACAAGGTCAGACTGAAAGAGCGAAAAGAGCGCTGGCAATGGTTGAGCAAATGGACGCCGAAGGTTTTGGTGCGTGTACCAATACCGGGGCATGTTCGGCAGAGTGCCCTAAAGGAATAGATCTCTCAAATATTGCCAGGATGAACAGGGATTATTTTTCTGCGGCCTTAACATCATAAGTTTATTACATTATTAATAGATAGTTCCTGACCGGAAACAGACATTTTTTACAAAATGAATTTTTATTGATGAGATTTATTATTTCTTTTTATGAGGTGATGCCTAAGTATCAGGCGATTAAAAAAAATAAAAATGATCGCAATAAAAAACATTTATAATATTGATGTGTTTCCGTTCAGGAACTAAATATATTTAAGGGGGCTTTTGTCCCCTTTTTTAATTCATATGGAGCTAAATCAAAAAAATAGAATCGTAGTCAGTTGCTCACCGGGCTTGGATATTGCCTTAACACACGAGCTTGAAGGATTGGGATTTGAGGTCGAAAAAGCAGACCCAAAAGCAGTGATTACATCAGGAGATTTCAATGATGTCATGAAATTGAATTATATGCTCAGATCAGCAAATCGTGTATTTTGGCACATCACTTCATTTCGGGCAATTCACCCAAATCATTTATATAAAAACGCAAAAAAAATTCCATGGGAGGAAATACTCAAAGAAGACGGATATTTTAGTATTGATTCATTTATTAAGAATAAATTTATCAGAGATACAAGATTTGGCAATTTAAAGCTCAAAGATGCCATTGCCGACAGGTTTATGGAAAAAGTGGACAAACGACCGGATACGGGTCCGGAAAAAGATCAGGCAGTGATTTTTATGCGCTGGATGAATGAAGATGTTGAGCTTTTTATCGATACTTCAGGACAGACCCTCGCAAAGCATGGATATCGAAAAAATCCTGGTACGGCGCCACTTATGGAAAATCTGGCGGCAGCCATTATCAGCGAAAGCCGATGGGATAGAAAGAGTCATTTTGTAGTTCCCATGTGTGGCAGCGGAACCCTTGCGATTGAAGCCGCTTTGATGGCATTGGGGATTTATCCCGGAGCATTCAGAGAAAACTACGGGTTTCAACATATTGTCAATTTCGAAGCCGATGATTGGAGTAAAGTGAAGGAAAAAGTTGAAGTAGAGAAAGGTTCAAATAAATTGGATTTCAAAATCATAGCCACAGACATAAGCCGAGATGCAGTAATTATTGCCAGGGAAAATGCAAAGATGGCAGGGGTAGACCACCTCATTGATTTTAAAGTCTGTTCATTTGAAGAAACAGAGATTCCACCAGGCCCGGGAGTGGTGGTTTTTAATCCTGAATATGGTGAGCGTATGGGCAGGATTAGCCAGCTGGAAAATACGTATCAACAGATAGGAGATTTCCTGAAGCAAAAGTGCAATGGATACTTCGGGTATATTTTTACCGGTAATATGGATTTGGGTAAAAAAGTAGGATTGCGCACCAAAAGACGTATGCCTTTTTATAATGGCAAGATCGAATGCCGATTACTGGAGTATGAGTTGTATTAGTGGCTAGCACCCAGTACCTAGCACCCAGCGCCCAGAAACTACTCAAGCAAAAGCTCGATATCCGTCTTCGACAGATTCTTTACAAAACTTTCTTCGGTGGTAATCAGGTCTGAAGCGAGTTTCATTTTTCGTCGTTGAAGGTTTAGTATTTTTTCTTCAACAGTGTTCTTGGTGATAAATTTATATGTAAATACTTTATTTTCCTGTCCTATTCTATGCGCCCTGTCAATAGCTTGTTGCTCTACAGCCGGATTCCACCACGGATCAAGGATAAACACATATTCGGCCTTTGTAAGGTTTAGCCCAAGCCCACCTGCCTTTAGCGATATTAAAAACAATTTCAGGTCATCCTCATTTTGAAACCGCTCTACCTGGGCCTGGCGATTTTTTGTAGAACCATCAAGGTAAGCGAAATCTATATTTTTACTGATCAAAAAATCCTTAACAATAGTAAGGTGCTTAACAAACTGGCTAAATATCAGTATTTTGTGGTTTTCACTTATCGCACTTAATATCATCCTGCTTAGCGCATCCAGTTTACCCGAATCCCCACCATATTCAGTTTCAACCATTTTAGGATGGTTGGCGATCTGGCGTAATTTGGTGAGTCCCTGGAGCAATATCATATTGGACTTTTTTACTCCGAAATGCTCGATTTGCTCAAGGATTTTATTTCGGAAATATGATTTCACCTCTTCATAATGTTTTTCCTGCATTTCAGTCATCGTGCAGTATTTAACGCTTTCTACTTTTTCGGGTAGTTCGGTGGCTACCTGAGATTTATGCCTTCTGAGTATGAAAGGTTTTATGATAGAATACAGCTTTTTTGTTTTGTTTTGATCATTTTGCTTTTCGATAGGAAGAAGGAATTCCTTTTTGAAAAATGATTGATTGCCTAGTAATCCCGGGTTTATAAATGTCATTTGCGACCAAAGGTCAAGCGTGCTGTTTTCCAGTGGCGTACCGGTTAAAATGAGTTTGTTTTTTGAGTTAAGTTTTTTTACACATTTAGAAATATTACTGTTTGGGTTTTTAATCGCTTGAGATTCATCTAATATCACATAATTGAAATGAAATTCTTTCAGTATATCAATATCCAATCTTGTAATTCCGTATGAAGTTAAAATAAGATCATAATCCATAAACAAGGAAACATCCTTGATTCTGTTCGTACCGGTATAATTATACACTTTTAGTTCAGGGGTAAATTTTTTAGCTTCCAATTCCCAATTGTACAACAAGGAAGTTGGCATGACCAGAAATGATGGAATGGTCTCCCCATTTTCTTTCATATGTTGTAACATGGCAAGGGTTTGAACGGTCTTCCCTAATCCCATATCATCCGCAAGGCACCCTCCAAATTTGTATTTATTCAGAAAGTTCATCCAATTGAACCCTGCTTTTTGGTAAGGGCGCAGGTCACCGACAAAATTAGTTGGCAAAATGGCATTTTCAATTTGCTGAAAATCCCTGAGCTGTTCGAGCTTTTTGCTCATGGTCACTTTGGCAAGATTTCCTGTTTCCAGTTCCTGTACCAGCGCCAGATGATGTTTTCTGAGTACCAGGTTGTGGCCATTGGTCTTATTGTCATCAAGGAAGGCAAATAGCTCGGCATACTGTGTAATCCAGGCCTCCGGGATGATCCCTATTTCCCCATTGGGCAAAAGGACTTCATTCCCCTTTCTCAAAATAATATTTCTCAGATTTTTAAATGGAATTTCGTAGTCTCCAAATTTGATGACTGCATGAATGTCAAACCAATCAATCTTTTCCTTTACTTCAATTGATATAGAAGCTGCTCCGATAAAGTATTTTTTGTTTTGAGCATTTTTTTGAATGAGCGTTATGTTTTCTGCGGTTAGAATATCCCTGTTTCTTGACAGCCAATCTACAGCCCTGGCTTGAGATATCGTACATTTAGAATTTCTAAGGTCAAGGCCCAGGTCTTTTAAAAGGTTGATCACCCTTAGTTCTTCTTTAATCTGCCTGACTATTCTGAAAAAGGTATAATTATCCCCCTCTTTTTCAACTTTAACACTTATATCAGAGGCATTATCTGTCCGAAAATTATAGGAATTATAATTGAAAGAGACGTCAAATAGAATTTTGATTTCCTCCTTTGTGCCGTTATTTTTTGTGCCGTTTTGTTCGCCAAACAAGGTTGGAGACGGAGCTGTGTTTAATGCCAATTCAGACATAGAAATTTTTGTTTGTGGCAGGTGCTTTTCGGTTTTGATATCAAAACCTTTAGCATATACATCAAAGTCGGCAACAAGAGGAGCGATGAATTTCTTGTAATACATGTCCTCAACTTTTTTGGGCACAAGTACAAATTTCTTCTTGAGAAATGGCACCAGTTTATTTCCATCAACAAATTTGGCGAAGCTGTACAATTTATCATCGCATACCATAAATGCCGGTTTGCGGCAAACGATATACGATTTTCTGCCGTAAAATTCTATTTTTTTGTCGTTGTGCTTAATGGTCGGAAAATAGTGTGTGTTATCATCGTTGCGCCTAAAATGAAATAATATAGTGGAGATAGGATCCAGAATTTTAATTTTTTTCCAGGTCGGCTCACCGTCATTGCCCATTTCAAAAAGGCGTTTACCATAAATCTGTTGACATATATTCGCCCGTCTTTTTTCCAGGTACTTTTGTATTTCACCCTGCAACAAAAGGTCAGGCTTGTCGCCTTTATACACTTTACTGAAAAAGTCCCGGGGCTTTATTTTGCCTTTATAAAATTTTCTGATGACTACATCCTGTTGGATGGTGTCCATGAGTTCTATGAGTTTATAATCCTTTTCGTCCAGGGCCTTGGAGAATTCACCAGCATTTTTTGCTGAGATGTTTTGATGTTGAAGCGTGAGCTTTTCGTTGTCATCGAGCTGAACAACAAATGATTCGAACAAATATCCAAGATATTCATGCTCAAAAAGAGAATATATGATCCGGAACGGATTTGATGTTGAAACCTTCATAGTTAAAAAAATCAACTCGCAAGATAAGACTTTCTTCCTTGATTATTATCTGATTTTTATCAGTTTTTTAGGGTATTTAGGTCAAATTTAGAATGATTCTAATTATTTGTCCCACGAATGATGTAGTGTTCATAATCGTTCATAAATTTCCTGTAGGTGTGCGCTATTAATAGTCATGTCCAATAATAATTTTGTAAATAGCAGAAATACAGCAGTTTATAAATAAGGTATGCTTGTTGAGTATATATAATTG
>JAUUZS010000318.1 GCA_030589835.1 Cyclobacteriaceae bacterium | reverse complement strand
GAATCAAAATACCAGGCTACAACCCGGGAAGTATTTGAGGTTTCAACACGGTTTGATGCCGGAAAATACAAACTTGCAAATATTGAATCAGCAAAGGAGGCTTACGAAGCATGCCTAAAATATAGTGGCAGTTCCTTAAACAGGGATTTAGTTGACGAACGGTTCATCCAGACAATAATTGACAATTCCGGTAAAGTGATTGATTCGCAAAGTGAAGTTGGTGGTTGGGATTTATATGAAACCATAAACAGACCTGCTGACTGGGATACCGACGGCGATGGAATGCCAAACGATTGGGAAAAGAAAAACGGTTTAGACCCTGACAATTCTGATGATGGAAAAGACGACAAAAACAAAAATGGTTTTACCAACCTGGAAGAATACATGAATAGTTTGGTTAATGTGCCAGTGTAGACAAGCGATTAAAGGTTTATAATTTTATAATTTTCAAACATGAAACGATATATTTTAGTCCTGACAATAATTGCCATTTTCAGCGCTTTGGTTTCACAGGAAACCTTGGCACAGAAGACAATCTCTTTCCCGGGAGCCGAAGGTTTTGGGCGTTTTGCACAAGGCGGCCGTGGGGGAGATGTGTACCAAGTCACCAATTTAAATGATGCAGGTCCGGGTTCGTTGAGATATGGTGTTGAAAGCGCAGAAGGCCCCAGAACAATCGTTTTTGAGGTTTCGGGTACCATAGAGCTTAAAGATAGATTAACCGTTACGAAACCCTATCTTACTATTGCCGGGCAGACAGCACCGGGCGATGGAATAACCTTAAAAGACAGGACTTTTCAAATAATGAAAACCCACGATGTGATCGTGCGCTACATTCGGGTGAGACTTGGCGATAAGAATAAACCTGCCAATGAAGGGCCAGATGCCATACAAACCAACGGTGTTTCAAATATTATTTTCGATCATATTTCGGCAAGCTGGGGCATCGATGGTATTCATGATTTGAGGGGTGAAAAGTTTACCCTGCAATGGTCTATTTACGGTGAAGCGCTAGACAACAGTCTCCATGAAAAAGGGGGACATGCCATGTTAAGTTCTTTTAGAGATCTGTCTGATAATATCTCATTGCACCATAATCTGTTACATAGTAGCCGTAATCGCCACCCCACGCTGGGAGGAGGTAAGCGAACAAATGGGGAATCAATTGTCGATTTCCGAAATAACATCATTTATAATTGGACTGGCCCAACTAATTTGGGCAATTGTAAAATCAATTTTATAAACAATGTGTACATGCCGGGAGAAAGTTCGGATACAAATAATAAACCCATTGGTATAAAAGCTGAATATGCAAAAGAGAAAACACGAGGATTCGTAAAGGGCAACCTGTTCCCCTGGAACAGCGAGTGGACAAATGATAACTACCTGGCAATTGATTACGATGGTTGGAATAATTATGAAAAAACTACGCGCAAACAGTTTGAATTGTCGACGGAATTGGTTCATGGAAACGACAAACCGCTTACGCATCCGGTAAATGAAATATATGATTTGGTACTTGGTAAAGCCGGGGCGTCCAAATCTCGTGATGCTGTTGACAAAAGAATAACTGAAGAGGTAAAACAAAATAAAAACCGTTTAATCGATTCACAGGATGAAGTGGGAGGATGGCCTGAATTAAAATCTAAACCTGCACCAAAAGATACTGATCGTGATGGTATGCCTGATGTTTGGGAAACAGAAAATAGTCTCGACCCCAAAAATCCGGAAGATAGAAATGGTGATTTGGATAAAGATGGATTTACAAATCTGGAGGAATATTTAAATTCACTTGTTCCAGGTACTATTTAGAGTCTGTCTATAAAGTGCTTGATTTTTGAAATGTTTAGATTTTTGATGCCTTCCTGTTCGGTAGGCAGGAATTTTTGGCTTTCACAATGCAGCAAATGCCTGGGTATTAGGCAAGTTTAGAAAGGCAAAAAGGCGCAAAAAGATGAATATTTCAATTCGATGACTTTATGGACAGACTCTATTTAGGTCAGGAGGGTGAATTTCCATTTTACATGGAATGAATTTATAAAAAAGAAAAAATAATGAAGGTAATTGGTAGAAGGGAAAATTTAAAAATCATTGCATTTGTATCGCTCATGGGCATTTTTTTGTTTTCATGTAGCAAAAATGGTGATCGTGAGAAACCCAATATTGTTCTTATCATGGCTGATGATATGGGCTATTCCGACGTGGGTTGTTATGGTGGGGAAGTAATGACGCCAAATATAGATCAGATTGCCTCAGGAGGCATTCGTTTTACACAATTTTATAATGCGGCTCGTTGTTGCCCTACCAGGGCCTCATTGCTCACGGGATTATATCCCCACCAGGCAGGCATGGGAGGGATGGTAAAAAAACCAGGTGCTGTTCCCGAGGGCCCTTATCAGGGATATTTAAGCAAAAATAGTGTAACCATTGCTGAGGTATTGAAGCAAGGAGGATATTTTACTGCGGCTTCAGGGAAATGGCATGTGGGAGAAGAGCGTCCGCATTGGCCTACCGACCGTGGCTTTGATAAGTACTTTGGTTTGATTGGCGGCGCTGCAAATTATTTTGATATTAGCAAGGCCAAGAGTGAAGGTGCTGTCAGGCAATTAGCGATCGACAGTACAGCATATATGCCTCCAAAAGAAGGATTTTACATGACGGATGCCATCACCGACAATGCGGTAAAATTTTTACAGATAGCAGAAAGTAAAGACCAACCTTTCTTTCTTTATCTGCCATATACGGCACCGCACTGGCCACTTCACGCATTAGAGGAAGATATTGAGAAATACAGAGGAAAATATATGAAGGGCTGGGATGCATTGAGAGCAGCACGCTACATCAAGATGTTAAATTTGGAGCTTATCGAGGATACCGGCCTATTGAGCAAACGCAATCCTGAAGCAATTGCCTGGGATGAACTTAGTGAGGAACAAAAAACACAAATGGATTTGCTCATGGCCATCTACGCTGCACAAATTGATCGTATGGATCAGGGCATTGGTAAAATTCTTGGGCAACTTGAAGCGATGCAGGCAACGGATAATACTATGATCATCTTTCTTTCAGATAATGGAGGCAGCGCTGAATATGGCCCCTTGGGTACAGATTTTTGGGAAAACTTTTGGGATGGTGAAGCGAGGCCAGGTTCCGGGGATTCATACCACAGTTATGGATCATCATGGGCAAACCTTAGCAATACTCCATTCAGGTACTATAAAAAAGATACCTATGAGGGAGGTATTGCCACCCCGTTTATTGTGAAGTGGCCCAATCAAAAATACAATAAAGGGAGCATTTCTCATCGATCCGGGCACATCATAGATGTGATGACTACGATTTGCGATGTCGCTCAAGTCGATTATCCTGAAACATTTAAGGGGAACACCATTACTCCGATGCCTGGAAAATCTTTTGCGCCTGTTTTGAATGGAGAAACACAAATGGATACAGAGAAGCTATTTTGGGAACATAATGGAAATCGAGCGGTTCGTTGGGAAGGATGGAAACTTGTAGCTAAAAAAGGTAAACCCTGGGAGCTATATGACTTGTTAGAAGATCGGTCTGAAAGTGAAAATAAAATCGAAAAAGAACCCGAAATAGCCAAGCAGTTACAAGAGGACTATGAAGCATGGGCAAAGAAAGTAGGAGTTTAATAATACATAAAGAATAACACAATGAAATTATCTAAATCTTTATTCACAAGTTTTGCAAAGGCAATAATCCTTCTTTTTATTTCTGGAGGGATGTTTTTTGCTTGTACAAGCAAATCAGATAGTCAGCAAAAGAGTGATAACCAAACCGCTGAAAAGCCTAACATCGTTTTAATTCTTGTTGATGATTTAGGGTATGGCGACATTGGATGTTTTGGACAGGAAAAAATCCAAACAGCTGCTATCGACCGATTGGCCAGCGAAGGCATGTTATTTACTGAGGCTTATGCGGGAAATGCCGTTTGCGCACCATGCCGCTCATCACTCATGCAGGGATTGCACCCCGGTAATGCACGTGTACGCGGAAACAGCTATAAAAATTATCGTGAAGCGCTTCAGGAAGGGGATTACACGGTCGCGATGATGCTTCAGGAGGCTGGATATAAAACCGGACTGTTTGGCAAATGGGGACTTGGTTTGCACAACCAGTATGGCATTCCTAATAAAATGGGTTTCGACGAATTTTACGGATACTTAAACCAACGGCATGCACACAATCAATATCCCGAATTTTTATATCATAACGAAGAGCGGGTTTACTTTCCTGAGAATGGCACGCACCATTTAATAGAAAATTACAAGGGTGAGCAAACGTATGATGAAAATGGAATTTGTCAACCCCTGGGAATTGAAGATCCCTCTAAAGCTAAATATGCATTCGATGTGTATTGCGAAAAATCGTTGGAATTTGTCAAGGACAACAAGGACAATCCATTCTTTTTATACCTTGCTTATACACCGCCTCACGGTGCATACGTCGCTCCTGAATTAGGTGTTTATACCGATAAAGACTGGTCCCAATCGCATAAGGTTTATGCGGCGATGATTACCCGTGTCGATACTGAAATTGGTAAGCTGATGCATCTTCTTAAAGAGTTGAACATAGATGAAAATACTTTGGTGCTCTTTGCTTCTGATAACGGAAATACAAATGGCAATGCCAAAAAGGAAGAGGTTCCTACCAGGGTCTTTTTTAACCATGAATCGCCAAGAGCTGGTCAGAAAGGTGATATCCTCGATGGTGCTTTTCATGTACCGGCAATTGCCCGTTGGCCCAAGCATATTCAGCCAGGACAGGAGAGCGATCATATTTGGGCGATGTGGGATTTTTTGCCCACCGCGGCAGACCTTATTGACGTAAATGCTCCTGATGGTCTTGATGGAATTTCCATACTACCAACTCTTCTGGGAGAGCGTGAAAAGCAACAGAAGCACGATTTTCTGTATTGGGAATATAAAGAGGAACAAGCCCTTAGGATGGCCAATTGGTATGGGTATAAAAATAATGCGGGAAAGTTGGAGATTTATGATTTAACGAAAAATCCTGAACAGGATAAAGATCTTTCTGCTGACTTTCCGGAAATAGCTAAGAAGATTGATGGAATAATGAAAGCGGAACATACGCCTAGCGATGTGTGGCCAAGTCCCGGAGAATCAGATGAAGCATTTAAGCAAAGATTGGCTGAATTAGGGATTCCGGAAAGGCCTAAAAATGTAGCTGACTTTTAATGGATTTGCTGAACCTGTTTGATTGAAATGTACGCTAATGAAAAAGTCTTATTAGGATGAAGGAACTGAAATATTTAATTTTTATTTCTATTCTGTTTCTCAGTATTCCCGGATGCAACGTCAAAAAAAAGGATAGTACACCGGCAAAGAAGCTGGAGGCTGAACAGACTACCAATTACAAATTTCAGCATATTCAGGCAATCGACCACTGGAACCTTCGCTATCACCAACGATACGATGTTTTTGATCTGGAGGCTCAGATAGCCCAGATTAAAGCGAACATGGATGTCGCAGACGGGTTAGGTTTTAACAGCTATCTACTGTTTCAAAAAGATGCTTTCCAGGAATTGCTGACCTGG
>JAUUZS010000337.1 GCA_030589835.1 Cyclobacteriaceae bacterium | reverse complement strand
ACTACGAGGCTATTTCTTAAAATTGATTTTTTAGACATGTTTAATTTCGCTCCTTTTAATGCGGCAAAAGGTGAAAATCCAGACATGAAAATAGCGGGGTATAAACCGGCCAACAATCCACAGCTTATAGCAAAACCTAGTAATGAGAGGAGTGCTAGCGGATTGGTATAAGGGATGATAAAATGTTTGCTGACCAGACTGCCAAGGGGTATTGCCAGTACTTCAAATAGAATGATTGCCAGGATCATCGATATTCCGGAGGATAACATAGCTTCCATCAAAAACTGGATTTGAATGGATGATCGGTTGGCGCCCACTACTTTCTTTACGCCCACCTCTTTGCCCCGCAGCGATGAACTTGCTATAGATAGATTCATGAAATTGACGCAGGCAATCACCAGCACAAGAATGCCCATAGCGGAAAAAATATAAACGTAAAGTATATTTCCATTGACCTCTAACTCCCACCTTAGCCGGGAATTCAGGTGTATATCCTGCAAGGCCTGGAGCGTAAATTTAATATCTCCGCGTTCCAGTTCATTTAGTGCGCTTTCAGGCCAATCGATATATTTAGTTGACCACGATATCATTTTCTGTTCCAGAACTTTGGGATCTGTATCGTCCCTGAGTAGCAAATAATTGTAGTGTCCGAAATCACCCCATTCGAAAAATTCCCTACTCCAGGCAGTTTTAAGAGTAACATAGGAGACTAGAAAACTAAAGTGAAAATGTGCGTTTGAGGGGATGTCGGCCATCACACCGGTAATTCGAAATGGAAAATCCTGTCCGAAATTAATGGTGATCATTTTATTTAGCGGGTCTTCATCTCCGAAGAATTTACGAGCGATTGTTTCCGTAATGACAATAGAACCAACATCGTCAAGGGCAGTTTCCGGATCTCCCTGAAGCATTGGGAAGGTAAATACATCGAAAAAGGTGGTGTCGGCAGCGTAAATAGCGCTTTCTTCAAATTGCACCTCGCCATACTTAACCGTTCTTTCCGGTTGTGTGAGCCCGTCGCCCCATACCGGTGTGATGCTCACCGCATTTTCTACCTCTGAAAAATCCGCTACCATCGAATAGGTCATCGGGTGTGGAGTACGCGTCTGAGGGTTACTATCCTGCCAGGCGATGCGGTAAATCCGATCCCCATTATCATGAAAATTATCATAACTCAGTTCATCATGTACCCATAAAAAGATAAATAGAAAGGACATGATGCCAATGGATAATCCCAGTATGTTGATCAGGGTAAAGCTTTTATTTTTTACCAGATTCCTTGTTGCGATTTTTAAGAAGTGCTTTATCATAATATCATTTTTACTAAATTACTTTCTGTCTTTCAGCCTTCAACTTACAACTCGTAACTCATAACTTTTTTCCTACTCATTCCTCAAAGCCTCTACAGGATTTCTTCTGGCTGCTGACCAGCTTTGCCAAATGACCGTGAGTGCAGAAATGCTAATCGTGATCAATCCGGCAAGCAAGAACACCCACCACGAAATTTCGGTGGCATAGGCAAAATTTTCCAACCAGGTTTGCATGAAATAATATGCTACAGGGCAACTCACAACAAATGCCACGGCCATCCAAACAGCAAATTTATGATTGATCAAAACCAGGATGTCTTTTACAGATGCCCCGTTAACTTTGCGAATTCCAATTTCTTTAGTACGTTGAAACGAGATATATTTTGCAACTGCGAAGGTTCCCATCGCAGAAATGAGAATTGCCAGAATAGCAAAAAAGCGAATCGTGTATGCTAGTTTTTCTTCTGCCTGGTACATGCTGTCCAACCACTCGTCGTAAAATACATAATCAAAAACGGCATCTGGGAACATGGTTTTCCAGGTGTTTCTCAGATAATCAAGTGTCTCTGGAATATGAGCCGAACCAAAACGTACTGTGATGAATGCATTGGCACTTTTAGAATCCATTTGAAAAAAAGTGGGCTTTATTTTTTGATATAAATTTTCAAAATGAAAATCTTCAACGACTCCGAGGATTGGGTGCCCATTAACACTTTCCCCTTCAATCCTTTGCAATTCAAACAATTCCATAAACATGGCATTGACCACACAACCATTTTCATTTTCCCTTGGCATCCTTCCATGGATAAACTTCACATCAAACACTTTAAAAAAATCTTCAGTAATATTGAAAGTAGGTATTGTTCCTTCATACCCTGTATCTTGTAATTCTTTCCAACTCATACCTCCATGTACTTCACCAGGAAGTCCTCCAGAACTGCATGCCCTTAGCACATTATGATGGCTGGAAATGGCTTGAATGTAATTTTTATTATCAACTGAGTAAGCTCTATTGATTTTAATCAAGTGTTCCTTGTCAAAACCAAAATCTTTTGTTTTTACAAAATTCAATTGCTTCTCGACAACAATAAGACAAATTAAAAGCGTAATTGATATGGTATACTGCACAATGGAAAGCCCGGATTTTATCCTCAATCTGTTAACCCGAATCGACATTTCCTTGACCGTTATAAAACGGATTTTTGAATAAATCAAGGCAGGGACTATGGCTGATAAAAAGCCTACTATCATTACACAAAAAATTATGCTAGTTAAAACATGGAATTGATATAATATATTAAGTGGAATGCTTTTATTGACCATTTGTTCAAACATAGGGAGGAACAATTCAGCTAGTATTAGAGACAAACCGAAGGAGAAAAACACGATCAATTGCGCTTCCAGAATAAACAGAAGAAAGCTTTTTCGGTGCGACAAGCCAAAAATATTTCTTAATCCAATCTCCTTCATCCTGTTGATAAGGTAAGCGGAAAAAAGAATGACAAAATTGAGAATGGATATGACGAGTATTAGCACTCCAATTGCTTGCAAAATCTGGATCAGTTTAATATTGGCGTGTTGCAATCGGTCATCATAAGTTGTACTGAAATATGATTCTTTTAGAGGCCGAAGGGTAAGTAATTGATC
This sequence comes from Cyclobacteriaceae bacterium, assembly GCA_030589835.1. Next base: position 2,413 of record JAUUZS010000337.1, on the reverse strand, counting down.
ACCAAATACATGCTCTTTAAAAATTTTATTGAGACTGGGGGTTATTGTTGCAACACTAGTGCCTGGTTTGGCCATGACAAAGAAGTAGGAATTCCTTATGCAATCCATAACTTGATCATCAGATATTTGACAATTCATGTTGGCACTAAGTTTTGCCTCTCTGTGAATAATAGCTTCAGGCTGTAAACTCGAATTCATAGGAAAATCCTTCATTACTCCTGCAACCAAAAATTCTCTATTTTCTATTTCTAAGATTTTGTTCAATGGGTCTTCATCTCCAAATAATTCGTTCGACTTACTTTCTGAAAGGATGATATTTTGAATAGAGTTGAATGCCAGCACCTTATTCCCTTTCACAAAATCGGTTTCGAAAAAATCAAAAATAGACGAATCAACCTGAAGAATATTCTTGATATGAAACGTCTTGTCTCCAATGGACAAAATTTGTCTTTCCGTGATATTCTCAAATCTGCACACTGATTCGATTTCATCAATTTGCTCATCCAGATAATCCTTGAGTTTTTCATTTAAATATATACTCCCACTCTTTTTTTCGATCTTATAAATTCTATCCACCTTGCTGAAACTTTTATCGTAAGAATACTCATGTGAAACATATACGTAGATCAGCAATAATGCAGAGAGGCTAAGTGAAAATCCCACAATGGTCACAAAAGAAAAAGTGGCGTTTTTTCTGAGTTGACGTAAAAAAAGTTTTATGTGAAACATATTTAATATATTTGTTTAGCTATTAATATTTTTTATTCAATCAATTGCTGGTTTCAACGATTCGTACTAACTTATACATCACTCATACCTCAACGCCTCAACCGGATTCCTTTGGGCGGCATTCCAACTTTGCCAACCAACCGTGCCCCATGCGATGAATAAGGCAGACAGTCCCGAAACAGCAAATACCCACGAGGAAATTTCTGTGCGGTAGGCGAAGTCCTCAAGCCAGGTATTTATGGCAAAATATGCCAATGGAGCTGCGATGACAAATGCGATGAGTACCCAGGTTGTGAATTCCCTTGTCAACATGAATACAATGTTTTCTATCGAGGCACCATTGATTTTGCGGATGCCGATTTCTTTGGTTCTCCGTTCGGAGGTGAATATTGCCAAACCTAAAATCCCGATGCAGGATATGCTGATGGCAAGAATGGCGAAAAAGCTGATGATCCTGCCAAAGCGCTCTTCCTTTTCATACATGCTGTTGAACCAGTCATCATAGAATTGATAGCTTATCGGATATTCCGGTAAGTATTTTTTCCAGGATTTTTTAATATAATCCATGGCAGGGCCAATGTTATCACCTGAGATTTTTAGACTCACCTGGCTAATCCCCGGTAAACCATATATAATGGCCACTGGCTCTATCGCACTATGAATGGAACTAATGTGAAAATCCTCTACCACACCAACAACTTCACAGCCCCACGCAGTGAATTTTTTATTTTCAATAGATTCCCACTCAAAATAATCCATTGCCGTCTGATTAATCATGCATGCCTTGCCGGCATCTGAAGGAAGAAAATCCCTCCCTTGTAGTATTTCTATATCAAAAGTCTTTAAGAAAACAGAATCAATAGGTAGAATAGAAATGCTCTTTTCCTTTCCTTCGATTCCTGTACCCATTTGCACTTTGATCTTCCCCGGTACACTCCCACTAACGGTCATGTTTGAGATGTAGGACAAGTTCCGAAGTTCATCAATCATCCCAATGGCGTTATTCCTTTCTGATTTGTCCATTCGAGGGATGTCTATTCTCAATAATTGATCTTTATTAAATCCCAGGTCTTTGTGTTTGGAAAATTCAATCTGTTTCCAGATTACAATCACACAAAATATGAGTGCTATAGACACTGTGAATTGAAATACCGTTAAAACATTTCCTGAATAGTTTTTGAGATTTTTGATCAGAGCATTTTTACTTATTATTTGCACAGGGTTAAAGGATGAAAAAATAAGTGCTGGCCATATCCCTGTCAGCACACCAATATATAGTATTGACATGAACATAATGATGCTGGTTGGAAAAGTGAACAGCACAGAAAGACTCAATGGGACATGAAATGCCGAATGGAATAAGGGGAATAACCCTTCAAATAGGATTAATGAGATACCAAATGCCAGAAAGGTAACCAACACAGATTCAAATAGAAATTGTATAATGAGGTCTTTCTTTGATGCGCCAATTGTTTTTCGCACACCTATTTCTTTTCCTCTTTTTTGCTGTTGGGCCAAAGTAAGGTTTATATAATTGATAATTGCCAGGCTCAGAATAACAAAGGCTATCGCCAAAAAGAGACGTATTAAAGTTGGATTTCCTCTTTTTGTTTTGCTTCCATTCGTTTTATCCAATAAATACATATCATGTAGGGAGATCAACCCGGCTTTATTTACGTAGGGT
>JAUUZS010000285.1 GCA_030589835.1 Cyclobacteriaceae bacterium | reverse complement strand
CGGATATTCCATATGTGGCACTGAACAACAAGCCGATTTATTTGCAGACAGCCCTCGATCAGGCATACCATCCTGAAGGTTACTATACCTTTCCTACCGATGAATTTATCCGGGATGAAATCTGGAAATCCAAAGAAATTGGCCTCAATGGGCAGCGGGTACACATCAAAGTGCCGATCCCAAGAAAATTGTATTGGGCTGATAAGCTCGGGCATCTGATCATGGCCGATGTGCCAAATAGTTGGGGTGAGCCCGATGCTGATATGCAAAGGGAAACTCTGGTAGCTATGGAAGGAATGTTCGCCAGGGATTACAACCATCCTTCTATATTTTCATGGGTGCTGTTCAATGAAACATGGGGACTTTTTTCAAAAGATGAAGACGGCAAAAGGAGTTACAAAGCAGAAACGCAGGAGTGGGTTGCGGAAATGTATGCCCATGCCAGGGAACTGGATAAGACACGGCTTGTCGAGGATAACTCGCCCTGCAATTATGACCATGTGGTTACTGATATCAACACTTGGCATGCGTATTTGCCGGGATATGCCTGGAAAGAATTTTTGGACAATGCCACAAACAGAACCTTTGAGGGTTCCCAATGGAATTTTACCAGGGGGAACCTGCAAACGAATGTCCCGATGTTCAATAGTGAGTGCGGCAATGTTTGGGGATATGAAGGCAGTACAGGCGACGTGGACTGGAGCTGGGATTATCACATTATGATGAATGAATTTCGCAGGCATCCCAAAGTTGCAGGATGGCTCTACACTGAGCATCACGATGTGATCAATGAGTGGAATGGCTATTGGAAATACGACCGCAGCATGAAATACACCGGGTTGGAAGAGTTGGTTGATGGCATGAAACTTAATGACTTGCACAGTTATATTTACCTGGCTCCGGGCATTGATCTTTGTACTGATGCGCTGGTGAATCAAACCATTGAAGTGCCCGTGCGACTTTCCATCATGACGGATAAGGTACCTGATGGCGAAGTGGATTTAAACCTGAAACTATATGGATGGAATGCATTGGGAGAGCAAATTGATGTTTCTTTCACATCCGAAAAAATTACCTTAATTGCCTGGGAACAGCGGGATTTCGATCCTTTATCGATCACCATGCCTTCTGAATCAGGATTGTTTATCTATAGTATGCAATTGGTAGATGGAAATGGAAAATTGTTGAATTCCAATTTCACTACCTTCAAGGTAGAAGGAGCTGAAATGAGCGAGGCCAATATACTGACTTTTGAACCTTCTTCATTTAAAACTGAAAATTGGTCTGAGAAGCAATGGAACATTCTGGATGGACTCAAGGTGAATGGTGCCGGACATGGATTTTTTGAGTATGAAGTAGCCCTTCCAAATGGTATGGATTTATCGACATTTTCTAAGGGAACATTGATTGCGGAACTTTCTTCAAAACCATTGAATGGAAAAGACAAGGAACAAGAGGAGGATAAAGGAAGGGATTATATGCGTGGAAAGGGTATGCATGATCCAAGTCAAAATCCAAATTCTTATCCTATGACTGATGAATATCTATTTCCTTCCAAAGTCAAGATTTCAATCAATGGTGCTCCGATTGATGAAATAGAGCTAGCTGATGATCCTGCCGATCACCGTGGAATTTTGTCCTGGCATGCCCAGCTAAGGGATCGCAAACTCAGGGAGGCCGGAACCTTTGGATATTTGGTGAAAATCCCAATTGATAAAGCTGCAATTGACCAGGCAAAAGCCGATGGAAAAATAACCATTCGTTTTGAGGTGGAGGAAGGCTTGCCGGGGGGATTGGCCATTTACGGAAAAGATTTCGGCAGGTATCCTTTAGATCCTACAATTGTTTTTGAGTAAGGGATTTGACAAATTCCTTGGAAAAAACCACTTATGGTCAGAACGGCAGTGATATTTTGTTGAGGATCAAGATTTAGTCTAAAATCATCGGAATTAGCTTTTTTTCAAATAAATTATGTGAAATGATTTATGAACTTGAAAGTCCTAAAGTACTGAATTCTAAAATTAACGCAGTGATGGGACAAACGCTGAAGAATAAAAGTGGCAAAATCTTTATCTCATCAGGAAGCAGTTTGTACAATTTGCGGGCTTTGACATCAGATCGTTTTCAAATAAATGAAAATGCTCGATGCAATTTTGAAAAATTAGAAAAGGGAATACTCTTAAGAATTAATGATAGACAAAATCACTATTGTATCCCACTGACAATTGAAAATGTAAAATTTCTTGAAATACGAAGAGGGGATGAATTAATTTGGCCATTTAGCTTAACAGCATTGCTTTCATTTCTGGGTTTTACAAAAGCAAACCTTAAGAAATATTGGATATTTTCACGGGGGTTTTATCATGAAAGGTTCCAATTATATTTAAAAACCAAATTTGAAACATTACTATTGGACGCAAATCCCAGTTGTTATAAGTCAGAAATAAAATACTTTACTGAAAGCGTAATAAGTCAAAAATTTAAAATAAAATCTCCCTAAAACATCATCCAGGGGTAATTTGGCCTAAAGACTTACCCTCAAACCAAAAAACTAAAGCTTTCCGGTGAGCTAATAAAGCCAACAGGGGCTTTGATCGCCAGAGCCAAAATTTGTGCTGTAAGAAGAGATATCAGGAATATTTTTCGCCCTTGTTAATCAACCAACAAGGGCGAAAAATTTATCTCATAATTTTATTTTAGCACAATATCTTCCAGGCCATCCCATTGTGCCACAATTCCCCATCCCCAGAAGAAATTGCCAACAGCAATCATAATTTCGTTATCGCCTTCCTTCAAAGGAACCTCAAATGTGGTGTTTTCTATGGAACAACGGCCTCTCGGTTCTTTCATAATGGGACGCTGGTAATAGTTCTTATCTACATACAACATCTGGCCATTTATAAGCACCCAAACCTCATCACTAAAACCAAGGGACAGTTTACGTGTTTGTTCCTTTGCGGATTGCACAGTGGTTTTTAACCATACGAGCCGGCGTGGCATCGTCCGTCCATCTCCAACTCTACCAAATTCCCTGGAGAGATTTACCAAACCTTCTCTTTCTGCCTTAAGTGGCGTCCATTCTGTGTCTTTATTTGGTGGTAAGCCAGCATCGATTTTTACTTCAGGACCAGGACTATCCGGAAATCCAGATCCTGGATCAGTAAATACTTCAAGTCCCATAGGAAAGGATTTTGGTGTTGTTACCTCCCAGTTTCGGATATACCGGGGATCGTAAGCTGTAGGATTGGGTCCTGGAAGATTAGGCAAATCTTCTGTGTCGCCATGTCGTAAGACCAGGTTGGCAAATATGGCTTCGCCACTGAATGAAATACCACCAGATTTATAGCTTCCTTCCAGGAAAGGAATTCGAAGTGTGGGCTCGTCCGATTCATTTACATATGCATACATCTGATTTTGTCCGATTACCAGCTTTACATGGATCCACTGATTCTTTTGAAAATCGGCAGGTCCCTGGTATTGCGGATACAGATCCCACATAACCACGCCTTTTACAACAGGTGTATATTGTATAGCATCAAAGGCCTGGGGATCCCCGGCGGTATAAGGACGGAAATAGAACCATTCTTCTTCCATGTCATTGTGCATGTGGAATGAAATCCCAACAAAAGGGAATTCATCAACTTCCAGATCAAATTCAATGGTACCGGTAGAAAATGCAATATCTCTCGCCACCACCTTCCCTGCATCCGGAAGTATCTTCAGGGCCGGAACCGATTTATGTTCGATGAACTCAACGGTCCCTTCAGGGAATTCCCAATATTTTTCCTGCATAGGAATTTTGATTTCCTTTGAATTTTTCTGACTAAAACTAAAATGGCTTAGCGCCAAAAAAGCAATGAACAAGATTATATTTTTCATGATGATAAATTTACTTTTTGAATTATTTAATTGCTTTCCAAAATCCCTTCCATATTCTCCAATTTGGCCTTGATGCCCCAACCGCCAAATCCTTCTGTGACTGCAAACATGATTTCATTATCGCCTTTTTTCAGATTCATATAGATAGAATCGAAATATCCGATGGTTCCCAGGTATCGGTAATCGCGGGTTCTGAATATATTGTTGCCTCCATAGATCAATTGGCCATTGACGTATGCCTGCACAACATCGCTAAATCCGAAATCCAACCTTTTAACCTGATCTGAATCTGATGATATCGTAAATTTTACCAGTGCAGTATTTAGTTTTTCAATTTTTTTGGCAACTCTTGCTATATTAAGGGTGCCGGTATATTCCGTGAGGATGCTCGTCCATTTTACTTGCATTTCATCAGAATTCAAATTTACCTTGCCAAATAACGGGACACCATCTCTTGCCTCTGATACCTGGTAAAAGCTAATGACATAAGCTTCCAATTTCGGGATTTCCTTAACAGGAAGTTTCAATTGAGGACTATCCACCAAGGTGTAGGAGAAATTGGCAAAGTGCGATTTAGCATTTCCTTTCAAAGCGATTGGCCCACGAACATCTCCGTGTTTTAGTTCATAAATTTGGAACAATGGCTTTTCCATATCATTGATATACACCTCGCCAACTGTGCCACTGATTACCAACTTCACATGATTCCATGCATCATACTCGTATTTTATTGGTGCGGCATGTCCTTCTCCATAATACAATTGCCATCCGGCCATGCCGTTAAATACGGGAGTATATTGATTGGCGTCCGGGTTACCTGATTGATGCGGGCGGATGTAGAATTCTTCATAGTTCTGTTCATCCTGGATTCGGAAATTGACCGCCGGGAATCCCCGGCCTTGCGGAAAGGCAATATCAAATTCTATGATGCCATTGTGAAAAACCACATCATTTAGTTGGGCTGATCCTTGAGGAAGATATAGGCTCGGTACGCCAAGATATTCTTCAAATCTGAATTCCTCCGATTTGACCGTCCAATGAGATTCATCCATGGGAACGGCTGTGTTTTGCCGACCCGAAGAACAATTGAAAAAAGCAGGGATTAATGCTGCAAACAGAATGAGTGTTGATTTTATTATTTTCATAGGACATATAATTTATAATGTAATAAAGATAGCACACCAGTGATCTTTTACGAATTCAATGCCTGTTCAAAGTCATTCAAATTGGAGCAATCACGATTTATATAGAAATTAGTGTAATTTTAATCAGCAATAAAATATCAATGGAAGATCAACAAATCCTGGTTTGTAAAAAGGAAATCGAAAAGCGGCTGGATTGGGGGTCGGGTGATCAGTGGACAAATCAGGACTTTGAGCTTTTGGTGGAGGAGATATTCATTAAAACAAATACCAACCTGAGCCTCACCACATTGAAAAGGATTTGGGGAAAAGTGGATTATCAAAGCAAACCCTCTGGTGCAACACTTAACGTGCTTGCTCAATATTTGGGTTTTGCACATTGGAGGGATTTCCAAAAAAACCACTCTACAGAAGTCAAGGCGGAATGGAACAATACTTCAAAACGCCCTACCAAACCGAGAACCAGGTATTTCAATCAGAAAACGGTTGTTGCCCTGGTTGTGATCATGGCACTTTCTAGTCTATACTTTTTTATTGATCGGCGACAAGTATTTTATAATGCTGAAGAAGTAGTGTTCAAAAGTAAAATGGTGAGCTCAGGCCTGCCAAATTCTGTTGTTTTCGAATATGACATCAGCAAAGTCATTGCAGATAGTTTCCATATCCAACAATCCTGGGATCAACGGCGAAGGGTAAAAATTTCACCTCAAGACACGAAGCACACATCATTCTATTATTATCCGGGATACTTTCACGCCAAGCTTATCGCAAATAGTGAAGTCATCAAGGAGCATGAAGTTTTTGTAGAAAGTGATGGATGGATAGGTATGATTGAGCGATTTCCAGAACCGATCTATATCAATGAATTAATAACGACAAGTGCAGGATATCTTAGCGTTGATATCAACAATTATCCAAAACAAGGAGAGCACTTTCAGGACAAAGATTTCTGGGTGGACTACTATTACGTAAAGGATTTTG
>JAUUZS010000228.1 GCA_030589835.1 Cyclobacteriaceae bacterium | reverse complement strand
TTTCCTCGACTCTTTTTCCTTCTAAAAGGCAAGCAATCACCATTCTGGAACTCTTCAGACCAACTTTCTCACCATCTTCCCATTCAGGGGATTTTTCGTTGACCCAGCGGTCAATTATTTCTTGTCGCAATGCAGAGTTACCGACATAGGCAAAAGTACGCTCTACAGGAACTTCTATGTTTCCTGTTTTGAGCGGTTGATCAATTTGACGACCAGCCCCTTCCTTATCCAAAATAATATATGCTGTAAGGAAAAGTGAACCAAGGATAAACAAGATGGCTATTAGCCAAATACGTTTTTTTGATTTCGCCATTATTTTATCGACCAAACTTTAAAATTCCGATACCGGAAATGAGTCCATTGCATTTGTCGCAGACCAATTTTACCTCCGCCAAGAACAGGGCCATATTTCTTGCCTTCATCCAGCCAATTGATGATCTCACGACCATCAATACGCATCGTAATGTGATTTCCATTTTTAACCAGTTTGACTTTATGGATTTCTGTAGAATGGACAGGAATTCCTGGCTCGCCAACCAGCACTTTATTGAAACCAGCATTTTTTCTTAAATGGGCGACTTCCCTTGCACGCTTGTCTTTACCATTGGCATAATACGAGATGTGATAATTGTTGATGTCACTTTTGGTATATTTCTTAAAAACTCCATCTCTGGGTTTTAAAGACGGATCAAAGATATCTTCCCCCTTTTTCCCCTTAGCGGAAAAGAAAACTATGCACAAACCGGCATCTATTTCCATATTCTGAAGCTCCCATTCGGCGATGAAATTTGCAGGGAAATCCTCAGGACACCAATAGACATGATGTCCTTTTTCATCTGGTGAATACATGTGCATCCAATTGTCTTCGAATTCGATGACCGCAGGCCCTTCAAGTTTCCAGTCTTTCAATTCTTCTTTTGAAGAAAATAAATTTTCATAAAGCAACTTGTCTTTTTCAACATCCAATGATGCGTTTTGACTTTGACTGTCATGTGACAAAAAAATGGCCATTAAAAGCATAAAAGAACCAAATATCTGCTTTTTCATAAGGTCTAATTTTAATAAAAAAAATAGAAAAGACACCATATTCTACAAATACCCTATAATATTGTCTGAAACCTGCCCGGCAAGCGCTTTACTCCCCGCCTCAGAAAAATGTACATTTTGAGGTCGCTGGATTTGATCCATTTTTGGCAAAACAAAAGCATACAAATCATTTACAGGAATTCTATTTTGCCTCATGATTCTCAAAGCAACTTTATTGTAGATCTCTACATCACCATATTGTCTGAGTGGTCCGCCCACGTTTTCCGGATAAGGTGTGGTCGTTGCAAAGATGAGTTTGGCTCCGGTGGCTTTCAGCTTTTTGGTGATCTGCTTAAGGTTCTTTTTGTATTGCTTTGGCTCTGCCTGTCGTGGATGTTCCACGTTATCGCTATTTTTTCCGCTGTCAGGAACTACATGTTTGATGTCATGCAAGCCAAAGTTAAAATAAATTACATCCCATTTTTCTTCACCGATCCAACGGTCAATGTTTGCAATGCCGTTGGTGGTACCCTGACAGTTTTCCGCTTTTCCGTCCGCCTTAAATGGCCGTACCACCTCTGCTTTTTCCTTCAATAAATCCCGAACAAAAGGGTAATATCCGATCGATATGGAATCGCCCAGAATGAGTACTTTTGGTAAGGATCCCTTGGTGAATGACCAGGAATCATTTGGTATAAAAGCTCCTGCCAATCCGGCCAATCCCAGCTTTAAAAATTCTTTTCTTTTCATGTAATTATAATTTAATAACAACGATACAAATTACGGAAATAATTCTATACTCAATCGATGTGCATCCTACCAAAAGCAAACGAATTCACAAAAAGCATCCATAAGGTCACCTAAGATGTACCAAATATTTTCAAAATCATTGTTTACATCTACCATTTTACCCAATCATGTTTTGCTAAATAAGGCTGGCTATTTTGAGCTTACTACATTGCCAATTATATTTGATTCCTTTTTAATGGAGGATACTTTTTTTATCATCTTGAATTCGCACCTATCCAATGGAAAGCATATCCAGTCGTCTTGTAAAACTTCTTCTTCGCGCAATGAGGTACAAGCAACCATATACCACTTACGAAATCGATCCTAAAGCAATACGGAAGGATGATATTGCCAGGCCAACAAGGTGGATGTGCAGGGGATGCACCGTTACCAATGAAAGGTCAGGCGCTAATAAAATCTGGTATATCACACCTAGAAACTGCCATAAAGAAAAAACATTGCTCTATTTTCATGGTGGAGCCTTTATTGCTGGTATGGTAAAGCAACAATGGAATACCATCGCAAAAATTGGCAGACTTACCGGTTCACAAGTCATTATACCGGATTATCCTTTGGCCCCGGAAAGCAATTACAAAGATGCAATTGCTATGGTTTCAGATACTTATCAAAGGGTGTTAAAAACTACAAGCGTATCCGATATTTCATTTATTGGCGATTCCGCCGGGGGTGGATTAATGCTTTCTTTTGCTTTGCTTTTGCGGGATCAAGAAATGCCGCTCCCCTCAAAATTAATAGCCCTTTCACCATGGGTGGATGCCTCAATGAGTAACCCGGAAGCTGCAAAGCTGGAAGCCGTAGATCCTATGATTTCCGTACCCGGATTAAAAAGGGCAGGAGAGCTGTATGCCAACGGTACCGACACGAGCAATTATCTTATCTCTCCATTGTATGGTGAAATGAAAGGATTGCCTCCTATTCATATTTTTGCCGGCACACATGATATTCTTCAGCCTGATGAAAAGATTTTTGCAGACAAAGCAATAGCCGCCGGAATAGAAACCTACTACTACGAATACCCTGCAATGATTCATGGATGGATGTTTTTGCCCATTCCCGAAGCAAAAGATGCAATCAGAAAAATTGTTGAGATCTGTTGATTTCATCTGTTTTAATTTGGCGTGAAAGAAACTATTTATAGGCCGAAGGTTGCTTAAAGGTATGTAAGGGAGCCGCATCCAATTGATTCTGGAAGGCAGCTTTTAACTTCTTTTCCACATCAATCAGTTTCTTTTCCGCAATCGGGGCTTTTTCCCAAAAGTCTGTATCTACATTAAAAAAGGTTCCGTCATTATATAGTTTGAAGGTTTTATCTCTGACGAATCTTCCGTAGTGCCTTTCTTTACCTCCTCCTTTTAATGGGTCATAGTGGACAAATATCGTTTCTCTTGGCTGATGGTTGTTGCCTGCCAGCAAATTGAAAAAGCTAACACCATCAATACCTGCGTTGTCGGTCAATTGAATTTTTGCCGCATCGGAAAAGGTCGGCAAGAAATCACTAAATTCAATCAACTCATGGTATATCACACCAGATTGCCCTCCTTTGGGCCAGTGCATCACCATTGGCACGTGAGTCCCTGCTGTAAGCATGGTGCCCTTTCCTCCGGGGAAAGTACCTTCCGGCATTTGAGATACAATATTCCTGTGTGTACCATTATCAGCAGTGAAAATAAAAATGGTGTTTTCAAGTAATCCAAGTTCATTTAGCTGATCATACAACTTTCTGACAACTTTATCGGTGTAAGCTACCATATCTATAAAATACCGATTGTCCTTCTTCGACCTACCTTCTTTGTTAGCCCACTCCTCTGAATCTGGTGTCGGTACAAACGGCGAATGGACCAGAATCATAGGATAGTACAGAAAAAAGGGCCTGTCCTTATTCCGTTTCATAAAATCCAGGGCATAATCACTTACTACATCCGGGCCATAGGCATCCTCCAATCCGGTCAGTGGTTTGCCGTTTTGATGCAACAACGGATTGGCAAATCGATTTCCACTTTCCATGAAATTCCATAAGCAGTATTCGTCAAAACCAAAATGTGCCGGCCGATCACTAAATTCACTCTTGTCCATTGCTTTTCCATTCAACTGCCACTTACCGACCACACAGGTAGCATATCCAGCCTCTTTCAAATAATTTCCGAATGTTTTTTCATTCACATCCAGATATCCGAATGCCGTGTAGTTTCGGTAGTTATATCTTCCTGTCATGATTTTTACCCTGGAAGGGGTGCAGAGTGGCTGGGAATGCCCTGCAGTAAATTTAATGCCCTGATTGCCGAGCTTATCTATAAAAGGAGTCTGATAGGTCAGTGAACCGTTGCTGCTCAGGCATTCATAGCCCATATCATCAGCCATGATCAGGACAATATTCGGTCGATCTTCCTGGCTAAAACTGAATGATGTAAAAGCAATGCAAAACATCAAAATAAGAATTAACCGGCTATATTTTTTCATATTTCTTTCTATTATATTGGTTCTCTGTTATTTTAATGGGAAACTTTGATCCAAGAGCCAGAAGTCCGAAGTCAGGAGTCGGAAGAAAAGAATTCCAAAATCAGCAAATGTTAATGTTTCTTATTCCTGCATTGATTTTTCGCCTTTTTTTACTTCGGTCTCCTGACTTCCGACTTCTGACAAAATTTAATATCTTCCATTAAATTCAGGGTAGAACCATTTTATTCAAAATTAATTACTCCGTTGCATTTAGATATATTGAAATAGTTAGGGTCTAAAAATGTAAGCTTCTTATTTGCTATGGTCAGATTTTTAAAAGTCACTTGTAAATCATTGGCTGTGGTATGAGATGCTACCCTGGAAATCTGAATCTTATTGGGGGGTTTTTGTTCGAACGTACAATCTTCGATGATTACATTTTGAATTTTCCCTGTCCAGGGTTGATCATCCGCTCTTCTGGTGATGTAAATGTTGATTCCCATTTGCTTCCGGTCAGGATAGTTATATTCCGACCTATTGTTTTTGAATAAAACACCATCAACCGTAGCCTTATCCCTCACATTAATTCCCATCACCCGATCAGCCTCGATGACGTCGTTGTTTTCAAAAACAATATTTTTAAAATTGGCAGATCGTGTTTCTGTACCGATTTTTAATGCTGTTTTTTTTGTAAGGAAAACACATCCGCGTACCGTAATGTCCTCCACATCATTATAAATATCGAGATTTCCGTAGCCCGTACATTTAATGGCGACATTATCATCGCTAGCCCAGCTAAAACAATTCTCTATTAATACCCTTTTGGAAGCATCAGGATCCCAGCCATCCAAATTTCCAAAGTATTCATGGTTGACCATGTTATTGATCATTTTACAATTCCTAAAGGTAATATCTTCGCAAGCCATTAAATGGGTATTCCATCGCGACGCATCTTTTAATATTATACCATTGAATGTTACGTTTTTAGAATTCAGTATAAAAAGCAAGCGCATTCCAGCCGGCTTCTGCTCTTGATCATTAACCCCGAGGATCTCGGTTCCATTCCCATCCAGGGTACCCAATCCCGTAACGTGAATATTATGTGCGTTTTTAATGAGAATAAAACGATTGATTCCTTTGTCGTCTTTTGCCAGGTATGAATTAAGGTCAGAAGCATCGGCAATCAGCCTTGCGTTCTTCGAAAGGTGTATATTGGTATTGCTTTTTATCTTAAGCATAAAGGATTTGTAAACTCCATCAGGAAAATAAAGCACCTTTCCGCTTCCTGATATTTCATTCAGCGCCTGCTGTATTTTCTCCGTTTCATTATTTGTTCCTGTATTGTCAAGCTGGTAGGTTTTTACAATATCCACAAATTCGCCTTCCGGCAGCTTTTCTGGGGATTCTACAAAAATTACCAATCGTTTCGTAAAGTCCTGATCTTTGGAAAACCGAACCACCAAATAACCCGTTCTATCAATTTGGAAGGATAACTTGCTTCCTTTTTTTGTTCCTTTAATCCCATAACTATGCGGTGAGATATCCCAATCGCTGTTATTAAACTCAAATCCTGATGCCGTAATTTCTATTGTTAGGAGATTTCCATTGTAGGTAAGCCGTGTATATTTATAGGAATTTAATTCATAAGAAAGCGACACATCGTTTTGTTCCTTTACAGGAATGGGAAAGCCATTGCATTGCATATCAAATGACTGGGCAATGGACAGACTCATTGTTCCTACCATAAATGCACCAAGCACAAAAAGCAATCGCAATTGCTTCAATAATATCGGGCGGATAATATTCATATATGTTTTCATACCTATGTCATTGTTTATGCTCTCATAAACGACATTTTTTTGATTTCAAATTCAAATCCTCATAACTCCGAATTTATCAGCTGTCCGGTTTGAAAAGCATCATGTCTTTCTAATCGGATTATAAATCCTGATACTATTTGGTTCTGGATTGCAAATCCAGAACAGCTGGCGGAAGGTTAAACCCGATTACCCGGCCCCTTTATTGGTTTGGGCTCATTAAGTGCCTTAATTCTCCTTTTCTAAATTCTTCCAAACATAATGATCCGATGGAATATGTGCTGCTTCAAAAATTTTCATGGCTTGCTGCACGATATCAGGTTTTGTGTCTGCCAGATTAGTTGACTCTCCGATATCGTCCTTCAGGTTGTAAAGTTCAATAGGGAAATGTTGCTGATAGTGCATGTCATTTTGCACGGCTTTCCAATCCCCAAATCGTATTGCACGCCAACCGTCCATCTCATAAAATTCCCAATACATGTGCCTGTCACTCAGATCTTGCTTTTTACCTGTCAATTCAGGATATACGCTTACGCCATCGATACCTTCAGGGATTTTAAGGTTTGCAATTTCTGCTACTGTGGGCAACACATCGGCAAAATACCATGGAAGGTCGCTGTTACTTCCGGCTTCAATTGCGCCCGGAAACCTGACGATCATTGGCACCCGCATACCGCCTTCGTAAGGATCCCGCTTTTTTCCTCGCAACGAACTGTTGCTGTCAAATAATTCCCATTCATTTGTGACTTTTGCCGGGCCATTGTCAGAAGTAAAGAATACGATCG
>JAUUZS010000054.1 GCA_030589835.1 Cyclobacteriaceae bacterium | reverse complement strand
GTTTTGGTAGATATTTTTAACAATTTGAGTTCAAAAATGTCAAATCCTAAAAATTTGTGATGTTAGAAATGCCACACTCGAAACAAAAATAGTGAACGCTTCTCTTTCTACAAGTGGCAATGAGGGAACGGCAGGGATGGTTGAGGGAACGGTATTAAGTTGTTAATGTATTTTTAATTTTTAGGCGTTTCATAAAATTGGAATCATATCTACCAGATCAATAAAGCACAAGTTATTTATGCTATTTCTTATATTATTCAAATTAGATTATTCAATCATATTTTATTTCCTATTGCTAAAAAACGCTTCTGTATCCTTGGATAAAATTCATTGTGGAGTTTTTGCATGATCAAAAAAAAATCAAGGCGAATATTTCCGGCCTTCAATCACCTGTGCGGTATTGTATTGGCTGAGTTGTCCTGAATTGGGGTTTCCTTTCCATTTCTCTTCGTTGGCCAATTATTCTTTATAAAATTGTACGGGTCCTTTTGTTGACAGAACGTCACAAATCCGGTCGTAAAAACCATTTCCACAATTAAAAATGCTTTTTCGAATGTTATAAGGCTCCCTCCTTACTATATGTCAATCTTCTGATCTGGAAAGTCAACAGTAGAGGTATAAAATGATTCCCGAACAGCGGATAATCCTGGTAGGAGCATGTCGAGGATGAAAAGGAACTATTGAAGAAGGCATTTGTTATTGCAGTGTGTGGATAAAACAAATTTCAATAAAAAATATAGGCTACTCTATCCGCTCTATATTGGCGCCTAGCTTCCGTAGCCTGGTATCGATCTGCTGGTAGCCGCGATCGATTTGCTCTACGTTGAGAATTTCGCTGGAGCCCTCCGCACTTAATGCCGCAAGCAATAGCGCTACTCCGGCGCGGATATCCGGAGAGGTCATTTTTATTCCCCGTAAGGGAAATTTTCTATCCAAGCCAATTACGGTCGCCCTATGCGGATCGCAAAGAATAATTTGCGCTCCCATATCCATGAGTTTGTCCACAAAAAACAACCTGCTTTCAAACATTTTTTGATGGATAAGTACCGTACCTTTTGCCTGGGTGGCGACCACAAGCAATACGCTGAGCAAATCTGGTGTTAGTCCTGGCCAGATGGCATCGGCTAGGGTCATAATCGATCCGTCGATAAAGGTGTCAACCTCATAAGATTCCTGCTTTGGAATGTAAATATCGTCTCCTTTAAGCTCCATTTGAATCCCGAGTTTTGCAAAGGCATCAGGAATCATCCCTAAATGTTGAACCCCGGCATTGTTAATTGTAATCTCGGACTTTGTAAGTGCTGCAAGCCCGATAAACGAACCCACCTCAATCATATCTGGTAGTAAGGTGTGCTCTGCTCCTGACAATTCATCTACCCCTTCTATTGTTAATAAATTAGAACCGATGCCACTGATCCGGGCACCCATACGGTTGAGCATGTTGCAAAGCTGCTGCACATAGGGCTCACAGGCAGCATTGTAAATGGTGGTTGTTCCTTTGGCCCTAACGGCAGCCATCACAATATTGGCGGTGCCTGTCACTGATGCTTCATCTAAAAGCATGTAGGTGCCCTTCAGCTTAGAGGCATCAATCTTGAATAAGTGCTTCCTGTTGTCAAAATCCAATACAGCTCCTAATTTCTGAAACCCAAGAAAGTGGGTATCCAATCTTCTTCGTCCGATTTTGTCTCCTCCGGGTTTTGGTATTTTTGCTTTGCCAAACCTGGCCAGTAATGGCCCAAGAATCATGATGGACCCGCGCAAAGAGGCGGCTTTTTGCTCATAGGTTTTTGACTGAAGGAAATCCATATTGATCTCGGCGGCAGTGAATTTCCATGATGCATCGGCTAGTTTCTCGACGGTTACGCCGAGTTCTGACAACAGCTCAATGAGTTTATTGACATCCCGTATGTCGGGCACATTATGAATGGTCATCGGTTCGGGACTCAGGAGTGTAGCGCACAAAATCTGAAGTGCCTCATTTTTTGCCCCCTGGGGTGTTATGTTGCCTTTAAGGGAACTGCCTCCAACAACCCGAAATGTTGTCATTAGTTTCTTCTTCTTCGACCTCCGTTATTGGTATTTCTTCTGTTTTTATTGGCAGGTCTGCTGCTGCTGCTGCTGCTGCTGCTGCTGATATTTCTGTCCTTTCTTTCTTTTATCAGGGAATCAAACAGGTTGTCAGCCTTCACCCTGTCAATATCAATCGTCAGCACATTGTTGGACATTTTTTCAATATTCTTCAGGATTGTTTGGTCTTCGACATTATCTCTATTCCAAGTATTCTGAAAACTTTTCATCAATCTGCCAATATGTATAACTGCAGATTCTTTATCCTCAGCATCTTCAAGCTCCACGGCCTTTTTGATGAGTAGTTGAATGTTTCTCCCATAATGCTTAAACCTGATTTCGGTACTCTGATAGCCCATTCGTTCAGGTTTTTTATTTAGTATTTCCCGTTCTGGCTTAGGAAACGGGCTATTGATGTCCATATCAAAATCTGACATGATAAACAGGTCGTCCCATAATTTCTGGCTACTTTCCTGAGAATCTCTGGCTATAGGATTAATCAATTTCATGAGATCAATAAGCAGATGTGCAAATTCACTTCTCTTTTCTTTATCTTCAATGGTTCTAAGGTGATCTACCAACATTTGCATGTTCCTTCCATATTCTTTAAGAATAAGGGGTGGCCTTCCCGTGTTGTAATCGTTCATTTATTTATCTTTTTAATAATTTCTACAAAGCGTAGATAATTGAGGCTTGCACAGATATGAATTATATATGTATCTTTAGTTTAGCAAAGCTAAGCAATAAAGTTTTTTCTCCAAAATTATCAAACATAACCTTTGCTTTTCTATTGGCTCCTTCCACATCTACCATCACAACTTTGCCAAATCCAAACTTAGGATGCTCTACTTTCATCCCTTGATCAAGATTACTGGTATCACTAGGTTTAAAATCACCTGAAGGCTTGTGCTTAAAATTATTATTTACAGGTTTTGGTGCCGGTTTTTTTACACTTGAAAGCAGGGATTTGGCATAACCTCTGCCTGGCGTGGCCGTAACAGGTTCTTTATGGAGATTCTGAATTGTCTTTATAAAGCGGGTATCTATCTCCTCTAAAAATCTGCTCGGTTCACAATGTTTAAACTGCCCAAAACGATACCTGGACAAGGCATACGATAAAAATAATTTTTGCTCTGCCCGTGTAACGGCTACATAAAACATTCTCCGCTCTTCTTCCAGATCAGCCCGGCTTGTGAGCATCATTTGTGAAGGAAACAAATCTTCCTCCATCCCTACAATATATACATTCTTAAATTCCAATCCTTTTGCCATATGAATGGTCATCAAGGTGACCTTTTCATTGTCATCATCGGTATCCTGGTCAACACTGGTCAGCAGGGCGACCTCTTGAAGAAATGCTCCCAAACTCTTATCTTCATTTTCTTTGCTATCGACATATTCTTTTATTGCATTGAGCAATTCCTGTACATTTTCATACCTGCTTAATCCTTCAATGGTTTTATCTTCATAGAGCTCTTTCAGAATCCCCGACTGTTTGGCGATATAGCTCGACGCCTCATAGGCATCTTTTTTCTGGACTACACCGATAAAGCTCTTGATCATTGTAGCAAACTGATCGATTGCATTGGTGATTCTTCCCGGAAGGAATTGGAAAATATTGCTTACCACCTGCCAAATGCCAAGTCCATTTTCGTCAGCCGCAACCATAATTTTATCTACACTACCCTGACCGATACCACGTTTTGGTTGGTTAATGATCCTTCACAGTGCCTGCTCATCATTTTGATTGACCACAAACCTTAAATACGAAAGGATATCTTTGATTTCCTTTCGTTGATAAAAAGAAAGCCCACCAACGATTTTGTAGGATATATTTGCTCTGCGCAGGGCTTCTTCAATCGTCCTTGACTGCGAGTTGGTGCGATATAAAACCGTAACTTCGCTATTCTTTATTTGATGATTGAGCTTTTCTTCAAAAATGGAATTCGCCACAAGCTGTCCTTCTTCCCGGTCAGATTTTGCTTTAAATATTTCTATCAGTTCGCCATCGGCATTGGTGGTCCAAATATCTTTTTTTATCTGTGAGGCATTATTTTTAATGATAGAATTTGCCGCATTAACAATGACTTTTGTAGATCGGTAATTCTGCTCTAGCTTTACTACTTTCAGATCCGGATAGTCGCGCTCAAAATTCAATATGTTTTTAATGTCCGCTCCCCGAAATGCGTATATACTTTGTGCATCATCTCCAACAATACAAATATTTTGATTTACAGCCGACAGTTTTTTTGTGAGCATATACTGAGAAAGGTTGGTATCTTGAAACTCGTCTACCAGTACATACTTAAATCGGTGTTGATATTTGTTTAAGATATCCGCATTATCCCTAAAAAGTACATTCGTATTGAACAGAAGATCATCAAAATCCATGGCAGAAGCTTTGAAACATCTCTCGCTATAGATTCTGTAAATTTTTCCCATTTGAGGTTTTATTGCCTTTTCATCCTCGACCTGAAAATGCGGACTATTGTTGTATTCCTGCCAGGAAATCAACCTGTTTTTCGCACCAGAAATCCGGTTTAGCACCACATTGGCTTTATACACTTTATCGTCTAGTTGCAACCCTTTTACGATCTGGCGAATAAGTGTTTTAGAATCATCGGCATCATATATTGAAAAATTGCTTGGGTAACCCAAACGCTCTGACTCGAATCGTAATATTCGCGCAAAAACGGAGTGAAAAGTCCCCATCCAAATATTTCTGGCCTCTGTCCCTACCACACTTTCTATACGGTTGCGCATCTCCTCTGCTGCTTTGTTGGTAAAGGTCAAGGCCATAATATTGAAAGGCTCCACACCTTTGGCATGAATCAAATGTGCCATTCTATAGGTGAGGACACGCGTTTTTCCTGATCCCGCACCAGCAATGACCATGCACGGTCCTTCAGTATTTACCACCGCTTCTCTCTGTGGCTCGTTTAAACTATCCAGATAATCCATTCTTATTCATTAATCGAGCCGAAAGTTACAAATATTATTTTGCTACACTCAATAAAATAGCACTGCACAATAAAAACTTTTCTACCCTTGGAATGTTGCATTCATGACATCAAATAAGTTTTATTACACGAATACCTAATTGGTAATTTAGATATTAAAGCGTAGGTAATAAATACTGATCTTTGACCATTGATACGACAACAAAATACTAGCCTGACTAAAAAGACTATAACATCAATTTTATTCAACACTGTTAAATGATCGTAATTGACAAAACTGTGATATCCGACGATATTGCTGATAACTATTTCTTGTGCAACCTTGACAAATGCAAAGGTGGATGTTGCGTAGAAGGAGATCTTGGCGCACCGCTCGAAAAAGAAGAACTCACCACCTTGGACGAAATATATGATCAAATAAAGCCTTTTTTATCGGATGAAAGCAAAAAAGCGATTGAAGAGCAGGGCTTATATGTATTTGATGACGACGGGGAATATTCTACTCCAACACTAAATGGAAAAGAATGCGCCTACGCAGTATATGATGAAAAAGGCATTTTGAAATGCGGCATTGAAAAAGCATTTACTGAAGGGAAATCAAAATTCAGAAAGCCCATTTCCTGTCATTTGTATCCTATTCGTGTGACAAAATACGATAATTACCATGCCTTGAATTATGACCGTTGGGAAATCTGTCTTCCGGCTTGTGAACTGGGCAGAAAAACGAAGCTTCCTTTATATAAATTTTTGAAAGAACCACTTATAACTAAATTTGGTAAAGCATGGTACGATAAGCTTTGTCGTACCATTGAACATCAGGATGAATCTGTGGCGAAAAGCTTCTGAGGACCGTAAAGAAATAACGCCCCCATTTTTTTGAACTCTTAGGGTATAAGATTTGTTTTTATTGTATATTTAAGTATAAAATATACGTATCTTTATATATTGGTTTATATTGAAATCAATAGCAAAAGTTTCGCAACAGCACAATAGCTGGTCGTGTCTGGCATTAACCAAGGATCGGGAAATTCCGGATTTTCTTGATGATTTTTAGTATCCCATTAGCTGAAAAAAATGGATACACATGAAATAATACTTTATGTATTAGCTGCTGTCCTTTATTTTGCCCCATTTTACATCGCCAGTTATCGAGGTGTAAACGGACAAAAATTAGTTTTCTGGTTCAACTTATTGTTGGGCTGGACATTATTTGCATGGATAATACTCATTATTGTGGCGCTTTCATTAAATACAAACCACAATAAGAAGCATTCTTTGACTATTTGAGGATAATATCATAGCTGTTTTTTTAATTAAAATGATTTCACCTCCGAAACCATATGGAATAAAAGCGTGATTTTATTGACCCAATGCCTAAAATAAGCAATCGCGAATAGATGAAGACACCGTTTTTTTCATTTCCCTTGTAATTCCCCTTCCTAACCCGTTTTTATACGATATGAATTCTAAAAAACGGGATACCAAAAGCTGATTAAAAAGTATTAACTTTGTGCGCATTTTATAATATCCAAACCATAAATAATAGGGTCAAATACATGATCAAGCTGAAAACGAGGGAAGAAATAGAATTGATGAGAGAAAGCGCTCAGTTAGTTTCGAAAACTCTGGGTATGTTGGCCGCCGAGATCAGGCCTGGCATTAGCACGCTTCACCTGGATGAATTGGCACGGAAATTTATCCTGGACCACAATGCAGTCCCGGGTTTTTTGGGCTTGTATGATTTTCCTAATACCCTGTGCATGAGTGTAAATGAACAGGTAGTACACGGCATTCCAAACCATAAAACACTTGTAGATGGAGATATTGTATCTATAGATTGCGGAGTCTTAAAAAATGGATTTTACGGAGATCATGCTTATACCTTTGCTGTGGGTGAAATCGATCCTGAAATTCAGCAATTGCTAGACATTACCAAAAAAAGCCTTTTTCTTGGCATCGAACAAATGGTCGTTGGCAATAGAATTGGGGACATCAGTTTTGCCATCCAACAATATACCGAAAAACATGGTTATGGAGTAGTAAGAGAGTTAGTCGGTCATGGTTTAGGAAAGGAAATGCACGAATCTCCCGAAGTGCCAAATTACGGAAAAAGAGGCCGGGGACCAAAGATCAAGAACGGCCTGGTACTTGCCATTGAGCCGATGATAAATTTGGGCACCAAAAAGATTAACCAACTTAACGATGGTTGGACTATCGTAACTGCCGACAAAAAACCTTCTGCTCATTTTGAGCACAATGTGGCTGTTGTTGATGGGAAACCAGATATCCTTTCTACATTTAGTTATATTGAAGAAGCATTAGAAAAAGTAAATAGTTAACCAAAACCATCCTCTCTTGAAATATTGCAGTACTTGCGGAAGTAATAAAATAGAATTAAAAATACCAAAAGGAGATTCCTTTGAACGCTTTGTTTGCGACAATTGCGGAAAGATTTTCTATGACAATCCACGGGTAATTGTTGGCTGTCTACCGATTATAAATGACAAAATTATGCTTTGCAAGCGCGCCATTCAACCTCAAGCGGGATTATGGAATTTGCCTGCAGGATTTCTTGAGAATGGTGAAACAGCAGAGGATGGCGCTGCCAGGGAAACCCTGGAGGAGACCCTGGCAAAAGTAGAAATTATTAAACTCCATGTTGTCTTCAGCCTACCGAAAGTAAATCAGGTATATTTGCATTTTCTTGCCAAACTTAATAACGAACACTTTGGCCCAAACAGTGAGAGTCTGGAAGTCAGGCTATTCAAAAAAGACGAAATCCCATGGGATGATATTGCATTCCATTCCACGACTTATGCGCTAGAAAAATATTTTGAATATGGCAGTGCATACCAGGGTGTGCACGTCGGTAGCTATGATGGCAAACAGAAATGGGAAGAATAATTATTTAATGTCTGTCTATAAAGTCCGATTTCTGCGTTATACTTGCTCTCAAAATGGTCATTTACGAAATGTAAACTCACATTTTTCGAGCTACGCAAGCCTTGAACTCGAACTTTCTAGCTCAGACACTTGAATTTATGGACAGGCACTATTTAACCAATTGTACGCCGGCTCGTGAAAGATAATTGATCCCTCCCTGCACATCACAGACACTTTTAAAGCCACTTTGCATCATGAAATTTACCGCACTCCTACTCCTGATTCCGGTTCGGCAGTATACAAAATACTTTGTGTTTCTATCAAGTTTATTGATTTCTTCCCTAAAGCTCTTCTGGTATATATCAATAATTATCGCTCCTTCTAAATGGCCGTAATCAAATTCTCGTTGTGTGCGTACATCAAGGATTATGGCATTGGATTTATCCGCTGCTTTATACTCCGTGGCAGATAGCAGGCAAGCGCCTTGCGTTGTTGGAGTACTTTTAAAAAACCTGGCCGCCACCAAAATAACAACCAAAGGAATGATCACGTAAACTACTTTTTTCATCTTTTATTTTTTAATCAAATCTTAATTTGACGATTTTATCCTGGCGCCACAGTCAGCCCGGTATTGGATAATAATCCCAGGATATTTGTTGCTTGAAGGTAAATGCGTCTTAGTGTGGTAATTTCTCTTGAAATAATCCGTAAATCCAGGCACCGAAAAGTGCAAATATCATGGTAATGACAAAAACACTGTAACCGCTACCTATCAAAGCAAATATTGGCCCCGGGCAGGCCCCTGTCAATGCCCATCCCAGACCAAATAAAATCCCTCCTATAATAAACCCTCTGTTAAAAGGTTTTTTTAAATACATAATCTCTTCACCATTGGAATCTTTGACCTTGAATTTTTTTAGTATAAATATCGATAAAGCTCCCACAACTATCGCCGATCCTATAATCCCATACATGTGAAATGACTGAAATCTGAACATTTCCTGTATTCTAAACCATGAAATTACTTCGGCTTTTGTGAGGATGATTCCAAATCCAATGCCATATATCAAAAATTTTATATTCTTCATTTTTATTCCTTAAATGATATATGGCAACACCAAATGCGTCATAATCAGCCCCCCTACAAAGAAGGCAATAGTTGCAACCAATGAGCCCACTTGCAAATTTGACATTCCGGAGATAGAATGGCCTGATGTACAGCCATTGGCATACCTTGTTCCAAAACCCACCATAAAACCGCCCAGCACGATAAACACCAGTCCTCTAAACGTCAATACGTTTTCCCAACTAAATATATCTGATGGTAAATACGAGCTAAAATCCGTAAGGCCCAACGACCTTAAATCTTCGACAGTTTGTGGTGATATATCAACTTTCATATCATCCATGATAAAGTTCGCTGCCAAATATCCGCCTATACAAATGCCGCCGACGAAGAATAAATTCCACAATTCATGTTTCCATTCATATTTGAAATACTTGATATTCATGGGCGCACATATCGCACAAATATGTCGCAGTGACGAAGATATTCCAAATGACTTATTTCCGAAAACCAAAAATAAGGGGATCATAAGTCCAATGAGTGGCCCTGCGACATACCAAGGCCATGGTGCTTTTATTAATTCTACCATATTCTGACTATTTAATCCGTATAATTAGAATAAAAAACCAAAATATAAAAGGTTTGTTTCGTCTTATGCAAATAAAGGTCATGAGATATTGAATATTGGTCAGTATTTGAATTTTATGATTTGTCATTTTCATTAAACTCAGGGAAGTACCTTCCAGAAAATAAATGGCAGCACCTCTATGTGAAGTATTTTATTCCTTCATATTCGTGTGTATTCATTATTCATTCTATCCCTTTAAAGCTTCCAATTTCTCTTTCCTTAAGGTTGTAGGACATTTTCCTGCAATTAATGGCACATTTGCCACCTTTTTTATTTCATCAAAACCCTCACGAACATTGATGATGTGTTCAAATCCATTATTAATTAAAATCGACGCTGCGATCATGGACCTATACCCTCCGGCGCAATGCACAAGGTATGTGTCCTTTTTGTCCAGTTCATCCATTCTATTTTCAAGGTCGACAAGTGAAATATTAATGGCTCCTGAAACATGTTCCGTTTCAGCTTCAGTGCTTCTTCGCACATCCAATATCTCATAACCCTTATTTGCATAATCCATCAAAACTTCAGGATCTATTGATGTAACGGTCTGCACCGGCTTAGCAGATTTTTTCCACGTTTCAATACTTCCTTCGAGATATCCCGTAACATTCTCAAAACCTACTCTGGCCAATCTCAATACCGATTCATACTCCTTTCCAGGTTCCGTGATCAGTACCAATTGTTTGTTAATGGGTATCAATGAGCCTACCCAAATTGCATATTGCCCATTTAACGGAATATTTACTGAATCATGAAGTGATCCTTGTTCATAAAAATTCTCATGCCGGGTATCCAATACTAAAGCGCCATTCCCGATTTCTGACTCGAAGGCTCCTAATGAAAGAGGCTTCAAATTTCGCTTTAATATCTCATCGATGTTTTGATATCCCTCACGATTGATGCGTGCATTTTCCGGGAAATAGGCTGGAGGTGGTGCTATACCATCGGTTACCACATCAACAAATTGTGTTTTGGACATAGGCTGCAGCGCATAGTTAAATTTGCATTGTTCACCTATTGTTGATACTGTTTCGCTACTCAGGTTCTTTCCACATTGCGAACCTGCCCCATGCCCTGGATATACAATTACATCGTCGGCCAAAGGAAGGATTTTACTATACAATGAATCGTAAAGAAGCCCCGCAAGATCCCTGACGGTCAAATCGCTTTTTACTGCGAGATCCGGTCGCCCAACGTCTCCGATGAAAAGTGTATCGCCGGTAAACACCGCATGCTGCTTATCATTTTCATCCATTAATAAGAACGAGCTCGATTCCATCGTATGCCCCGGGGTATGCAAAACCTGAATTTCTATATTTCCCAATTTCAATCGCTCCATATCTTCGGCGATATAGCTGGAATAACTGGGCTTTGCAGTGGGGCCAAAAATCAGCTTGGCTCCCGTTTGTTTTGCCAAATCCAAATGGCCGGAAACAAAATCCGCATGAAAATGGGTTTCCATGACATACTTTAATTTTGATCCTCTTTTTTTTAAAAGCTCCAAATAGGGCCCAGTCTCTCTTATTGGATCGATAATGGCGGCTTCGCCATTTGATTCAATGTAATATGCCGCTTCTGCCAGACATCCGGTATAAATTTGTTCAATGTACATCGTGTGTGGTTTAGACTAAAAGAATATTATTGTCACAAAGTGATGGATTTTATCAGATCAACTGGCATTTGTTCATGCAATTTATCACCGTAATTACTTCCTGCAATTTCAGGAAATAGAAAATATTTTTTCCCTCACGTGCGCTTCCTAAAATTCCTGATAATTTCATATTCGAAAGGTGATGGGAGGTAAGCGATTGCTCGGAAGACAGAAGCCTGCAGATATCATTAACACAAAGTTTTTTATTGGATATCAATAAACTAATGATACTTATTCTCAATGGGTGTGCTATGGTTTTAAGAATAAAAGCCACTTTCTCCATTTTTTCGGGATCAAGAATGCTCATGGCTTCACTCTCGTCTATCTGTATTTCTTCTACTTTCATTACACGTAAGTATAGTTATCCTAAATATAAGTGCAAACATATGAACATATGTTTATATATAAAAGTGTTTTGCGTTAAAAAATTTTATAGTTGGTATTTTTTTAAGGCCATTTGATCATCTACTGAAACTTGATCCCATCAGAAATGAAAGTTGTAATTTTGAGATAACTCAATTATTATAAATCGGATTCTTTTAACCTTTCACCAACAAATAAGAATAAAAATGAGTTATACTTGCGTTTAATTTGAAATCCATGAAAAAGGCAAGTCCCGGTAGAAAAACGATGTCTTATGACAACATAAGGGTGGGAAAAAATTACTTCATCAAAAACCATGGAGAAACCACCAGCTTTTTAGTACTGGAAACTGAGGGTTCAAATGATTTTAAAATTAAAGACCTCCTTACTTTAGATCAATATCTATTCGGAGATCTTATTCGATATGGCACTGGAGCGGATTTTGAACTTTACGAAATTTAATCCAAATTCTGAAAATAATTAGTATCTGTCCATAAAGTCAGAGTTTGTTCAGAATGTTCGAAATCAAGGCTTGCGAAGCTTCTTAAAAACGGAGTTTACGTATGTAAATGAGTTTTTTAGAAACAAGCGTAACGCAGAGTTCGGACATTATGGACAGACTCTAATTAGAGTCCGCCTATAAACTCAAGTGTCTGAGCTAGAAAGTTCGAGTTCAAGGCTTGTGAAATCCGAAAAATGTGAGTTTACGTTTGTAAATGATCATTTTGAGGATGAACATAAC
>JAUUZS010000029.1 GCA_030589835.1 Cyclobacteriaceae bacterium | reverse complement strand
TTTCAGTGAAGGAAGCGTTTCCGGAGGCTACGGAATTCACTTTTCAACGTAAAACACTTTCTCGAGGCTACGGAATT
Source organism: Cyclobacteriaceae bacterium (assembly GCA_030589835.1). The sequence goes on along the minus strand of JAUUZS010000029.1, from coordinate 14,807 downwards.
CACTTTTCAGTGAAGGAAGCGTTTCCGGAGCCTACGGAAATCACTTTTCAGTGAAGGAAGCGTTTCCGGAGGCTACGGAAATCACTTTTCAACGTAAAACACTTTCCGGAGCCTACGGAATTCACTTTTCAGTGAAGGGAGCGTTTCCGGAGCCTGCAAAAAGTACTTTTCAGCGTAAAATGCTTTCCCGAGCCTACTGAATTCACTTTTCGGTGAAGGAAGCGGTTCCGGAGCCTAGAGAAAGTGCTTTTCAGTGCCGGGAGGGTTTCCGTTCAGGCATTAACTATTCTTTTAATTAAAAATCAGTCAAAAACCCTTAACACCCCGAGCTTTCCGATATGATCAGGAAGATACAGGCGGAGTGCGACCGCTTTTAATAAAGGCCTGCACCGTGTGAACAAAAACATCCGATGTTTTAATAGTAAGGATTCGATAGCAATAAAAACGCTTTGCGAGGAATGCGCACTTTCCCCTCAGGCAACACATCGGATGATTTCGTGACTGTGAACTGACTTTTAGATTGGCAATTTAAATTTCATGGTCACTTCACCGGTTTCTTTATCAATACTTATTTTCTGATCTTCAATACCCATTTCCTTTCCTGTCGACATCTTGAAAAGCGCGGAAAGAAACTGCATTCCACTGTTCATCACCTGCTCCAATTCCTGAGTTTTATCGATGGGTTTTCTTATCACAGGATTAGGACAGCACCTGGCAATTTCTGTTGTTGTATATATTTCACCAACGGCGAGTTCTTGTTTATACAGTTCTTTTATTAATTCCTATTGAATGGATTCAACAATGTACTTTATTTCTGTGAATTCCCATTATCGATACACCTTCTCATGATCTCTTTTAACGTAACTTAACATTAATTAACGCATTTTAACGTTGCATAATTACCTATTTAGTTGTTTAACTCATTTTTAAGTTATACATTTCCATTATGAAAGAGTTAACAAAAAGGGAATTAAATATCCTGGAGATCTTATGGGAGCTAAAAAAGGGTTTTGTAAACGATGTGATTGCCAAAATGCAAAATCCAAAACCACCGTATACCACGGTTTCTTCAATCATTAGAATTCTTGAGGCAAAAGGCTATGTTTCGCATAAAGCATATGGCAACACCTATGAATACCGGACCATTGTATCGAAACTTAAGTACAAAAAATTTGCGCTTAAAAGTCTTATCACAAATTATTTTGATGGCTCTTTAGAAAATGTGGTCTCCTTTATGGTAAAGGAAAATGAGCTATCAAATGAGGAAGTAAACGAATTATCTGAGTTGATCGATCAATTTAAAAAGAAAGGAAATGAATAGTTTTTTAATATACCTTTTTCAAGTATCCGTTTGCCAAACGGCATTTTATTTGTTGTATCACTTTTTCTTCAAAAAGCATACATTTTTCCAAGCAAATAGGATTTACCTGCTTTTTACAAGCTTATTCAGTTTTATTATACCGATATTAAGTATTGGTGTTTGGAGTCCAGGATCACTTGAAAGTTCAATAATATTTCCGCTCTTTGCGCTTTCTGATACACAAATACTAACTAATACAGGCGTTGATGCTCCCAAGCAGGATTTGATAAATCAAAAATCCATAATAGAAATTATCCTTTTTAACCTATACGTAATTGGTTTCTCAATTTATATTTTCAGACTTTTTCGTGGCATCCGGAAAGTTATGGCCCTCATCAAGAGCAACAATGCCAATGATAAAGAAGGATACAAAGTCATCAGGATTAAAAAAGGCCCTTCCTTTTTTTCCTTTTTAAAATATGTCTTCATCAATGATCATCAACTTAATATATCTCCCGAAGAACTTGAACATATCCTTACACATGAAAAAATTCATATTCGGCAAAGACATACGATAGATATTCTATTTATGGAAGTGGTTTCTGCCATTTGCTGGTTCAATCCTGTTGCCAAAATTATGAAGCAATCCTTGCGTCAAATTCATGAATTTATTGCCGACGAAAAAGTCATTTCCAAAACGAATGGGGTTGACAGCTATTCAAAACTTATTCTTCGGCTTTCCTCAAACACAATGCCTATTCCATTAACACACCAGTTTTCGATGATCCATATTAAAAACAGAATTATTATGCTAAATCAAACTAAAAACAATACGATGAAAAAGTTAAAATTTTTATTTGCCTTACCAATGGTTTTATTACTTATGGCTTTCTTTTCTTGTACGGAAAGAACTGTAGAGATGAAAACAGAACAAACCGCACAAAGAATTGTAGAGTTGAAGACAGAACAAACAGCAGAAAAAATAGATGCTTCTGAATTAACAATTGGAGAAATTTCATGGGATGGCAACACAATATATAACGATGCCATGCTGAATAAGATACTTGATATAAAAAAAGGAGACGTGTATAGTAAGGAATTGATTATGGAAAAATTTAAGTATAATCCTATCTGGGATGATATTAGTTCACTTTATATGGATAATGGATATTTATTTTTCAATATCCTTATGGAAGAAAAAATAACAGGAAATGAGGCCTATTTGGATTTTCAAATTTATGAAGGCTTTTCTGTTGAAATTGATAAAATCATTATAAAAGGAAACCGTAAAATCGAAACATCAAAAGTGCTGGAAATGATTAATTTTAAACGTGGAGAACCATTCAATCGTTCCAAGCTAATTCAATCGCAAAAAAATATTGCTGAAAGTGGATTCTTTAAAAAGGATGAAGTAATGATTGACCCAATACCAAATCATGATGCTAAAACGGTTGATATTGAGTTTGTATTGATTGAATTATAAATTACAACGGCTGCAAAATTCCCTGAATTTCGCAGCCGGTTTTTATCATTCAGCTTTGCCTTTCCGCTTTTACCCTTTGGTTTTTTGCTATTATCAACCTTGCATCCATAGCCTCATTGTCCATTTCAGCTCAAATAGTGTTTCATATCCGAACACATTTTACTCCTTTAAGTGAGGCTATTATTATATCATGCTGATATAATGTACTTTATCGTTTTTGGCACAACCTTCGTATAAATGCAATTGGTACGAAGACCAGGTTATTATCACCATAATAAAAAGATCATGAAATTTGAATCGCTTAAATCAGCCCTTTCTGCATTGCTGGTATTTTTTGCATTGAGCATCAACGTTTCTTTTGCTCTAAGCGATGACCGAACTACTGAAAAAACCAGAGATGCGGTAGAGAGCGCAGACCCAGATGATTGGTACACCCTCGCAATTAGTGCTGAAAAATGCTTCGAAAGAAAAGTGAACCTTAAAGAAGCCGCAAAATGGCTCGATCAATCTTTAGAGATTGCCGAAACTCCATTCAATCTCGAACTCAAAGCAGATTACTATAATGAAAATCAACTTCCTGACAAAGCACTTGAGTATTATGTGCGCACCATGAATACCATTAAGGCAAATGATGGGGAAGGGGAAGTAGCACACATTCAAAAGAAAATTGCAGAAATTATCAACATCGGCGGATAGGGTATATCGGAAATTGGTTTAGCGGAATTTCATAGGAGCTCCTATCTTTTATAATCAACTTTTTAACCTGAATTCGATTAATAAAAACCACGTCACTGCGAAAAAACGGAAAGCATTGGAGTTTTCGTGGCAATCTGTCCCTATAGAATGAGATTGCCACAAAATTTTAGTGCCTAAAATTTTTCGCAATGACGCAGAATATTGATTTGGACTGTGATGACATAAAATTATGATCGAACTCAACTTTTTAAGATTTAGTTTCTGCGAATATTAATTTCCCAAAACTAGATTCTGGACTATTATTACTTATTTTTAAGGACAGAAAATTTAACACCCCGATATATGAAATATTTACTCGTCCTTCTCCTACTGGTTTCAATACATTCCTCTTCTTTCGCTCAAAATTATGAACCGACATGGGAATCCATCGACAGCCGCCCAATACCGGAATGGTTTAGCGATGCAAAATTTGGCATTTTTATTCATTGGGGTTTATTTTCCGTTCCGGCATGGGGGCCAACTGATGCCTCTGTATATGACAAATATGCAGAATGGTACTGGAACAAATTGATGAATCAGGATTCAAAAGTCCACAAGAATTTTGTGGAATTTCATAACGAAACTTATGGCGAAGATTTTAAATACCAGGATTTTGTAAAAGGGTTTACCTGCGAAATGTTTGAGCCTGCTGATTGGGCAAAGATATTCAAAAATTCCGGTGCAAAATATGTGGTACTGACGTCAAAACACCATGAAGGATTTACGCTTTGGCCAAACCAGCAATCCTGGAATTGGAATGCCGTTGATGTAGGGCCACATCGCGATTTGGCAGGTGACCTAATTCATGCCGTGCGGGATGAAGGACTTCGAATGGGCTATTATTATTCCTTATATGAATGGTACAATCCGCTGTACAAAACGGATGTAACTAAATATGTCGACGAGCACATGATCCCACAAATGAAAGATTTGGTCCTCAGCTACAAACCAGACATCCTCTGGACAGACGGGGAATGGGATCATCCCAGCGAGGTATGGAAAAGCACCGAATTTCTGGCCTGGTTGTACAACGAGTCACCGGTTAAAAATAAAGTGGTGGTAAACGACCGTTGGGGAAAAGAAACCCGCAGCAAACACGGGGGCATTTATACTACAGAATACGACCTTGTCCATGCGGGTGTCATGACAGAAACCCTTGAGCACCCCTGGGAAGAGTGCCGGGGAATAGGAGGCTCTTTTGGTTATAACAGAAATGAAAACCTGGAAAGTTATTCCACTTCAGAAGAAGTAGTGCACATCCTGATCGACAAAGTGGCACGCGGTGGAAACCTACTCTTAAATATTGGCCCAACTGCTGACGGAAGAATTCCTGTAATCCAACAACAACGATTGAAAGACATGGGAGACTGGCTTTCGGTAAATGGTGAAGCGATATATGGTACCACCAGCTGGGAAAAAGCCGATGCTGCCAAATTACCAAATGTGTTTTTCACCCAAAAAGGTAAAGACCTATTTGTGATCTGTACACAGTTTCCAGAAAAACCACTTACTATAAAAGGAATTCAAAATGCAAAAGTCAGCATGCTGGGTTTTGATGGTAAAGTAATTGCCAAAGGAAATAACAAAGGCCTGACCATAACCGCTCCAAATATTAATCCAGCTACCAATCCATGTGATTATGCATGGGTATTTAAGTTGGAAAATTATAAATAGATTTGGATGGTTCTACTGTCATTTTAATAGAAACTTTGGTCCAAGAGCCAGAAGTCAGGAGTCGGAAGAAAAGAATTCCAAAATCAGTAAATATTAATGTTTCTTATTCCTGCATTGGTTTTTCACCTTTTTTTACTTCGGTCTTCTGACTTCTGACAAAATTTACTATCTTCCATTAAATTCACGGTAGAACCAATTGGATTAGTGAATTGTCAGCTCAGTAATGATGGTTTTGTGACTGGGGAATTCTTCGATCAGTTTTTTCCTATTACCCAATTCAAAATCGTCAAAATAAAATCCGGGAGCAACTGTGCAACCCAATAATGCATAGCTGTTTGCGTTCATAACTTTGGCTCCAAACCAATGATTACGCGGAATGGTAAATTGAAGGATTTCCCCAACTTCAGGATCCTGACCAAGCAAATGGCGCGTTAATTTTTTATCATCATCCAGCACAAACAATTCAAGAGTAGTTCCGGTATAAAAATGCCAGGTTTCGTCAGACAGTATTCGATGAAAGCTGGAAAACTCATCTTTTTTCAAAAGAAAATAGATGGAAGTAGCCATACTTCGGTCACCGTTGTATCTATGAGCCAAAGCACTTTTTTCTATATTTTCATCCGAGCGATAAACCTCACTAAAATAACCCCCTTCAGGATGACGCTCCAGATTAAGGGTATCAATCCAATACTTTGCTGATTTCATATCATGTTATATTTTCAGGATTCACTTTTCTGCACATGTTTTTAAGTGTATAGTTATAAAAATTAAAATTAGTTACTTTTACGTTGACGAATCAAAAAACAAATCCTCATTTAATAATGGATCCATACTCGAAAGAAAAACTGAGTCATTTAAATGATCTCATTAAGCTATCCAGAGTTGATGGAGAAGAATCTCATTTGGAGTTGAATTTTATCAATTCTGTGGCTGCACGGTTGGGTATTGAAAAACACGATGTTGAGCGCATTAAAAATGGTGAATTGGAAATCACGATTTCAGTACCCGATAATAAGGCGAAAGCCATTGAGCAATTTCACCGGCTTATCATTCTTACCGGAATTGACCGGTTGATTTATAAGGAAGAAGTCTCCTTTTGTATGGAAGTAGGTGTTCGAATGGGGTTGAATTTTAAGGCTATAGAAGAAATATTTAGAAAAACACTCAGAAATGCTACCCACCTTATGCAGCTTGATGAAATGGAGGCAATTTTCAAAAAGTATCCGGATTAAAAAATAAACAGGAACAGTAGGAAAATCAGTGTCCAAGAAAGCACATTAAAGTGCCAAAGAACCTTATATATTTCCAGCTTTACCTTTTCGAGCGGATTGGTAGTCACAATCAATGTTTGTACAGGATCATTTTCTATAAGCATATATTTATAAAAAAGATTGACCGACATCATCATTCCCACCCCAACATACCCGATATGAATTGCCGATAATATCATGACATATTGGGTAATGTAGCTTTTTTCCGGGATCACTTCCTGAGACAATATCTGTATCCAGGCAATAGATTGCGACATCAAAAATAACAGGCCTGTGAATAGTATGAGGCCTATTTGTCTTTTTAATATCGCTATCTCATCGTTTTTATAGGCATTTAATATCCTGGAAGTAAAGTACAAGGAAGAAATCAGCAGAATAGTGCCCACCGTAAAAAATTTTGGTAAACTAAAGGTGTAATACCCTTCGAGCTCAAAAGCAAGATGCTTTATTAAAAAAAAGGAAATGGTCGCATATAATATGCAGGTAGAGGATAATGCCAGATAATTGATCATTTTGAGTGGGTGAATGCCCTCAATTCGTCCAATTGTAGCTTTTTTTATGGAAACTCCGGTTTTTTGATTATCTGGTTTCATAATGCAATGACACAATTCAAACGTTATGGTTTATAAAGAGTTTATAAATTTACCGATATTTTTTATTTAAATAATAGCGCCAGACCGCTTTAGAATTGTAAATTTGAAACGAATAAAATCACTGATTATTGAAAATTAAGGACTTTATAAAGCATTACCAGGAGGATATTATCGTCCGGTCGCTAGCTGAAATTTTAAAACCAAATACTGCTAATAAGATACATCTCAAAGGATTATCGGGGAGTTTGGATGCCATTATTGGCGCATCAGTTTCCAGCATAAATCGACATCAAAGTCAATTGTATATCTTACACGACCGGGAAGAAGCAGCATACTTTCAAAATGACCTTCAAAACCTATTGGGGAGAAAAGATGTGTTTTTCTTTCCTACTTCCTATAAACGACCATACGAATTTGAAGAGACAGAAAATGCGAATGTATTGTTAAGAACCGAGCTGATCAATCAGCTAAACACCAAAGGTTCTGAAGGGATAATAATCGTAACTTACCCGGAAGCACTATGTGAAAAAGTGGTGAATAAAAAGTGCCTGCAAAACAATACCATTCATCTTGAAACAGGAAAAGAAATCGATATTGAAGATTTGTTTTCAGAACTTATAGAATTTGATTTCGAAAAGGAAGACTTCGTTTACGAGGCCGGGCAATTTGCAATGCGAGGTGGTATACTAGATGTGTTTTCCTATGCCAACGACATGCCCTACCGGATAGAATTGTTTGGAAACGAAATAGAAAGTATCCGCACCTTTGATCCCGGCTCGCAATTATCGCTGGAGCAAGAAAAATCCATCGGTATTATACCAAATATACAAACCAGATTTATTGATGAGATAAAACAATCCTTTTTGAGCTTTCTGCCGAAAAACACCAAGGTTTGGTTTAAAGACGTGCAACTCACCTTGGATACCATAACCAAATACCATGAAAATGCAAAGGCCAGCTTTGACGAAATATTGAAGCAAAGCAACCAGACGCAGGTAATTCATAATCCCAAATTATTGTTCGAAACGCATGATTCCCTGTTATCAGATCTGGAAAAACACGACATCATCGAATTTGGAAACCGATACTATTTCGACCATACTACAGAATTTACCTTCCATTCAGAACCTCAATCTTCTTTCAATAAAAATTTTGAATTGATTGCTGAAAACTTAATAGAGCACAAACAAAATTTTTATAAGGTCATCATTGCTTCAGATTCCTTCAAACAAATAAACCAGCTCCTTTCCATTTTTGAAGAAATTAATGAAGAAATCACTTTCGAGGCTCTAAATATCAGTTTGAGAAACGGATTTGTTGATCACGAAAACAAAACGATTTGCTATACAGATCATCAGCTTTTTGAACGCTATCACAAATATAAATCAGCACAGAAATATTCGAAATCCAAAGCGCTAACCTTAAATGAGCTGAAAACCCTCCAGACAGGAGATTATGTTACCCACATCGATTACGGTGTAGGACGATTTGTGGGTTTAGATAAAATTGATGTCAGCGGAAATAAACAGGAAGCATTACGTCTGATTTATAAAGATGATGACATATTGTATGTGAGCATCTATTCGCTACATAAAATTTCAAAATATTCCGGTAAGGAGGGTACTCCTCCTACAATGAGCAAACTGGGATCTCCTGATTGGGAAAATAAAAAGAAGCGTGTTCGCAAAAAAGTAAAAGACATTGCCAAGGAACTTATTACGCTCTATGCAAAACGAAAATCAGCCCCTGGATTTGCATTTTCAGAAGATAATTACCTGCAGGCAGAATTGGAAAGTTCCTTTATTTATGAAGATACGCCCGACCAGGCTTCGTCTACCGAAGATGTAAAAAATGATATGCAAGTTGCCCACCCCATGGACCGATTGGTGTGTGGGGATGTAGGTTTTGGAAAAACAGAGGTTGCCATTCGTGCAGCTTTTAAGGCGGTAGTCGACGGGAAACAAGTGGCGATTTTGGTGCCCACCACCATACTCGCCATGCAACATTATCGAACCTTCAAAGAGCGCTTACAAAATTTTCCGGTTAGCATTGAGTATATCAACCGCTTCAAATCTACCAAAGAAATAAAATTGATTTTAGATAAAGTCAAAAAAGGTGCGGTAGAGATTTTAATCGGCACACATAGAATCGTTAATAAAGATGTCGAATTCAAGGATTTGGGATTGTTGGTGATTGATGAAGAACAAAAATTTGGGATTAGTGTAAAAGAAAAGCTCAAAAAATTTAGAGTGAATGTTGATGTGCTGACCTTAACGGCCACACCAATTCCCAGGACCTTGCACTTCTCACTTATGGGTGCGCGCGATTTGAGTGTTATTGCTACCCCACCTCCAAATCGACAACCGGTGACTACCGAAATTCATACCTTCAGTGAATCAATAGTGCGCGATGCAATCAGTTTCGAAATACGAAGAGGAGGGCAAGTTTTCTTCGTCCACAATCGTGTAAAAGACATCGAGCAGGTAGCAAATATTATCTTAAAACTTGTTCCGGATGCAAAGATCCTTGTGGCCCATGGCCAGATGGAAGGTAAGAAACTGGAAAATTCGATGATGAAATTCATTGAAGGATTTGCTGATATTTTGATTTCCACCAACATCATCGAATCAGGTCTTGACATTCCTAATGCCAATACCATCATTATCAATCATGCACATATGTTTGGGCTTTCAGACCTTCATCAGATGCGGGGCAGGGTAGGAAGATCAAATAAAAAAGCGTTTTGTTATTTACTGTCACCTCCAACCATCGGGCTATCATCAGAAGCCAGAAAAAGATTGAAAACACTTGAAGAATTTTCACATTTGGGAGATGGGTTTAAAGTAGCCATGAGAGACCTCGATATCAGAGGGGCAGGAAATATGCTCGGCGCCGAGCAAAGCGGTTTCATCAATGATCTTGGTTTTGATACCTACCACAAAATCCTGGACGAAGCAGTTCAGGAATTGAAAGAAACAGAATTTAAGGAATTGTTTCAAAAGGACCTGGTTGATATTGAGGAATTGATTTCGGCAGATTGCTTAATTGATACAGATTTTGAATTATTAATTCCCGGCAGCTATATTTCAAATATTTCTGAAAGATTACGCATTTATAATGAATTGGATAATCTTGAAAATGAAGATCATCTGACGGAATTTATAAAATCTATAGAAGATAGATTTGGCCCCTTACCGGATGTCGTGAATGATCTGATAAAAATTGTTAGATTGAGATGGGATGCTAAAAAATTGGGTTTCGAAAAATTAATCATAAAGAATAATATTCTGAAAGCTTTTTTACTCCCTTCAGATAAAGCCCAATACTACAATTCTGCGGTTTTTGGCAGCATTTTAAAATTTGTGCAGCAACAACCTAAGAACTGTAAACTCAAAGATGGAAAAAATCGGGTTATATTTATAGTTAATAATATCGAGTCAATAGATAAGGCAACTTGGCTATTGAAAGAGATACTGAAATTAAAATCATTACAGATGCAATAAATTCAGTATTATTGAATTTATTTTATGTACAGAAGACACTAACATTATATCCATAAAAATGGAATACCCATGTACTATATAATGTGATATTTTCCTTATAGATTAGGATATAATTAAGAACATGTGTTTCTATTTGAATTTAATTAGCGTAAATTTGTGTTTTTACTGCTATTTTTGAGTGTATACTTATCGAAAGATAAATAGTTAATTAACAGGTTATGAAGAATTTTGTGAAGTTTCTTTACACGAGCCCCTTGCTTATTGCAATAATTTTCCTTCTCGGCTCATGCAAATCAGGAAGTAATCCTACCGCAACCAATCCCGGAGGTCTTAGTACTGCAACAGGATTGGAGTACAATGATGATGAAGGATTTCAGGTTATGGATTTTCGAGGTCAGCCCGAAGGACCAAATCTCGTATTTATTGAAGGTGGTAGAACTGTTCTTGGTTCATACGAAGAAGATATTTTTAATACCCAGGATAATGTAGAAAGAGCAGTTACCGTTGCCTCCTTTTATATGGATGCGACAGAAGTTGCCAACATTCATTGGTTGGAATACTTGTATTATGTAAAACTCGATTCATCGAGAGAATTTTACGAGACAGCCCTTCCCGATACCGTGGTATGGGCCAAAGATCTTGCCTACAACGATCCCTATGTCGATCATTATTTAAGATATCCCGGATTCAGGTATTTTCCCGTTGTTGGCGTAACCTGGAAACAATCTGTTGATTATTGTGGATGGAGGACTTCTGTAGTTAATTTGAAACTTGCCTTAGAAGCAGGATTGGATGAGGTGCCTGCCGAAGGAACCGGAAGCAGAATACCTTTGGAGTCGGGAGTTGTACTGCCGAATTATCGACTTCCTACCGAAGCAGAATGGGAATATGCCGCACAAGCCCTGATCGGCACACAATGGCTCGATGAAAATCAAACCCACAAAAGACTATATCCCTGGGATGGGCACGCATTGAGAAATCCTTATGGAAAACAAATGGGTACGATGCTCGCTAACTTCAAAAGAGGCCGGGGTGACTACGCAGGTATTGCCGGAAAATTAAATGACGGAGCCATGGTCACCGATCATATTTATAGTAATCCACCCAACGATTTTGGCTTGTATAATATGGCAGGAAATGTTAATGAATGGGTATTTGATGTGTATCGTCCTCTTTCTTTTCAGGATATGGAAGACCTAAATCCAGTAAGAAGAAGTAGTGCTGATCTGGTTGGAAGATCAATTATTGACCCTAACCTGGATGATCCAGCAACTGAATATGATTATGAGTTTTTTAATTCCTTAATCTCAGATAAAACAAGGGTTTATAAAGGTGGATCATGGAATGACATTGCATATTGGTTGTCACCAGGCAATAGAAGATATATGGATCAGGATTCAGCCACCGCAACTATTGGATTCCGCTGTGCGATGATCAGAGCCGGTGCAAGAAATTAATTAGAAAGAAGAATAAATAATCATAAGTATAATAAAGGCTTCGATCATCTCGAGGCCTTTGTTATTTGGCAACAGCTATAGTTGCCACACCCAAACCTTTTGCACCTCCCTTTAAAATCTGGTTTCCACAAGCTTCGAGTGTAGCTCCTGTAGTGATCACATCATCAACCAATAAAATATTTTTGTTATCAATTAAATTTTTATCTATTACCTGAAAAGCATGCTCCACGCTCCTCCACCTCTGAACTCTTGTTTTATGCGTCAGGCTTTTATCATGATGAGCTCTTGCTAATATTTTATATCCTATGGGAATTTTTGTGATCTCTGAAATGCCCTTGGCAAAATACGCACTTTGATTATATCCTCTTTCTCTTTCTCTCTTCGGATGAAGCGGAACAGGTATGATGATATCTACCTGCTTACTGATTTCACTTCTCAACAGCTCATGGCCAATCCATTTGCCGATCAATTCACCAATCTCCGGGTAGTTTTGATATTTGTATTGATGCAATAACTTCTGTGTTATCCCTGACTTATAAAAATATAAATAAGATAATCCAAAATCTACATGAAGCCTTCCGTAAAATCTTTTCAGTAACTCATTATCCTTTGCATTAACAAATTTAGTCTTCGGCAAGTTACTCCGGCAACGGAAACAAATGAGCTCTTCATTTTTTGTCAAACCACGGTCACAAATGCAGCAAACTTTAGGAAAAATAATATTTAAAATATCTTCAAATATTTTCATTTCTGTACTTTAAAACTGTGTTTTACAATACCAAATTATATATTTGCAACTAAATAATGAAGTCTCTGCCTGCAAAATAAGTTATATGAAACAGATAGCCGGTTTATACACAGGCTCTATTTAGTGTCTGTCCATAAAGTGCTTGACTTTTGAAATGTTTAGATTTTTGATGATTTTTTGGCTTTCTCAATGCAGCAAATGCCTGGGTATTAGGCAAGTTGAGAAAGGCAAAAAGGCGCAAAAAGATGAATATTTCAATTCGATGACTTTATGGACAGGCTCTATTTAGTTAAATTTGAAAATAATATCAACTTGAATGATCAAAAAAGATTTAATACGCGATCAAAAGTGGCAAAATTTGCTCCACCAGTTAGAAAAAGTGGTTGGTAAAAAACCTTCAGATCTGAAAAGTGTTCTTTTTCTTATTGGTGTACAAGAACTGGGAAAAGGAATAAAAGAATTTTCCAAAGAGGAAAAACGAGATCTTATACATATTGCCATTTGTAAGGTTTTGAGTTTATCGGGATTTTACGAGTTGGAAGGATTGGATGAAATGGGATGGCCTCACTGGAAACTTAAAAAAGCGTTACCGTATTTTGATATCCTGGAGCAAGAAAAACTGCTGAAAATGCATGTAATTGATTATTTTGATCACGAAATTCATATTTGAAACTAATTTCATTACTGCGAACTGTATGAAATACAAATTTATTTAGCATTATTTATCTCATTCATACATTTGTGAATAATAGCGAATTCAATTGCAATAGACCACAATTAGAAAAATATTGAAATTAAACATATATTTACTACTTATAGATTTTAATTTACTAGCTAACAGCTAATTATGAGACTATTTAGTAAAATTTTCATTCTAATTATTTTATCTGGCCTTTCCTTCTCCTGTGGTGGCGATAAAAATTCCGGGAATTCTGATGGAATGCTCATAAAAGGAAAAGGAGGAAAATTTTTTGGTGGAATTTTAAGAATCAATGAATCTGAATACATCAAAAACCTTTTCCCTCACAATATCACTGATGCCTATTCCTATAGGGTAGCTGCTCAAATTTACGAAGGGCTATTCAAATTTAATCCCGAAACACTTGAAGTCACTAATAGTCTAGCCGAGGAGTACCAGGTTGATGAATCCGGTACAATTTATACTTTTCGTCTTAAGAAGGGTGTATTCTTTCATGATAATCCATGCTTTAGTGACGGCAAGGGGCGCGAATTAAAAGCCAACGATATTAAATATTGCTTTACACAACTTTGTACTAAAAATATTAATAATCAGAATTTCTCGATATTTAAAGGCATTCTTAAAGGAGCGGACAATTACTACGCAGCCAGTTCAGACAATAAGACTCCAGATTTTGAAGTTGAAGGAATTCGGGTAATTGATGATTATACCATTGAGTTGGAATTGTTGGAGCCCAATTCATTAATTACCGTAAACCTGGCACGCCCTGCATGCTATATATATCCCAAAGAAGCTGAAGCTAAATATGGAATAGACATGCGTATAAATGCTGTAGGTACTGGTCCTTTTTCTCTCAATGCCGAAGATGTTGAAGAAGACATATCGATTATATTAAAGAAAAACCCAAATTTTCATATCACAGATGAATCTGGAAATCAATTGCCTTATCTCGATGCTGTAAGCATTCAATTTATAAAGGATAAAAAAACAGAGCTTTTTGAATTCAGAAAAGGAAACCTCGATATGATTTATAGGCTGCCAACCGAATACATCATAGAAATACTTGAAGAAACCATGCCCGGAGCAAATGGGGAATATAGCCAATTTCAACTACAACGGTCTCCTGAAATGATGACCCAATTCTTAACACTAAACAATCAAAAAGGAGTTTTCAGGAATAAAAATATTCGTAAGGCATTCAACTTTGCCATTGACCGAACAAAAATATTGGATTTCGTGTTGAATGGAGAGGGGTATGCCCCTGGTAATCACGGTATTACGCCCCCGGTATTTGCAAATTATAACATTGAATCCATAAAAGGGTACTCCTTGAACATAGATTC
>JAUUZS010000205.1 GCA_030589835.1 Cyclobacteriaceae bacterium | reverse complement strand
TAAAATTTTGTGGCAATCTCAATCCATGGGGGAGACTGCCACGAAAACTCCATTGCTTTCCGTTTTCTGCCAATGACGTGGGTTTTATTAATCGAACTCAGGTTTGTAGGAAGATATTTTTACATAACCCTCATATTTGACATTCCGCCTGATGGGATTCCCCAATAGTTCTTTTTTAAAAAAACATTTTAAAAATTGACCGAAAAAGGCTTGTCCATATTTGTCATATATGGACAATATAATTACTTTTAATCTTCTGAATAATCCGAAATAAAATGAACGTAAGTTTCACAAAACATCAAGAGGAATATATTGCATCTCAAATAGCATCTGGTGATTTTCAAAATGCCAGCGAAGTAGTCCGGGCTGCACTTCGCTTGCATCAGGTTTACCGTCATAGAATTATTGAAGATCTCCGGAAGGAAATTGAAAAAGGCTGGTCTGGATCCACCAGTAAACGAACGGTGCAAGACATCATCAATTCAAAAACCGAAATGAAAGCAGATTAAATGCCCGGATCTGTACTATTCTATGAACTTTCCGAAAAAGCGGATCAGGACATTGATGATATATATGTTTTCACAGAAAATAAATTTGGTGTTGATCAGGCGGTAACATATGTATCAGAATTTGACGCTGTTTTTAAGTTGCTTACAACACACCCGGAATCTGGGAGAAAGCGAAATGAGATAAAAACTGGTTTGAGAAGTTTTCCGCATTCATCGCATGTGATTTTTTACCGTATATTCGAAGATAAAATACGAATCGTTCGAATACTACATGGAAGCCGGGATTTGCCTGATTTTATATGATTATCAAGACCTTTCATCTATATCAGGATTCCATTGATATCTTGATTATGGCATGAATATATTGGTTGATGAATGAGTAGTGGCTGATTCCTGAGCGCTTTCCCATCAAATTAAAACGAGGCAGAACGCTTGAATACTTTGCAAATCCCGCCATAAAAGACATGCATTGCCACTAATGTCTATTCATTTAATGGTTTTGAAATCATCATGTTTAGATAATCTGAAAATTCTTCTGCTATTCCTTTTTTTTGCAATACAAAATTATGATTGGTAATCGTATCCGTATTCATCCATTTACACCCCTTTTCAACATCAAAATCGAGGTAACCGGTATGCTTTACCTCAAAGTATTCCGTTGATTTCTCTACCGCAAAATATACGGTTGCCAAATCCCAACTCGGCCTTTGGTCATAGAGCGTATTTTTTTCAACATTCCATAACCAATCGCGATATGCCGTTCTAACTATATTTCCATTAGGGGTGTTGGCAAGTGATTTGCCTGTCATGACATTTGTTCCGCCGTCAACAAAAAATATTGGATTGGGAAAACTATCTACGAGGTATTTGGTGTAAGCATCAGTCCCATTGAAAAAGAAATTCCAATCTTTAGTATAATGCCCTTCTTTGTTGCTCGCGTTCAGGGCTCCTAAAGCAACCCATTTTTTTATTTTCTTCTTTGCAAGGTGATATCCTGATAAATCAGATATTGTATCCGGTGCGGATGTCAAAAAATCATATAAGCCTTTTGTGTGACCTACCGTAACATATACTACACTGTTATCTTTTTCCTTAGACACTAAACTCCTGATGAGCTGGGTTTGCTCGGGCACATCTGTATTTACAATGAATCTATTGTGAAAGGCGCTCGTATCCTTTGCTAGTTTTTCAGCTACCATTTTATCGACTGGGTCACCAAAAGTTTTATCATAATTTGCGCCAATGGGAATGTGGCCATTTCCATAGTATTTGTTTATTGCATCAATCACCCCAACACCATAAGGAACAGCACCCGAGCTATAGATTATCCCAAGTATTTCTGCTTTTCCCTGATTGGAATATTCGTTTAACAGCGCTAAAGCCCCAACATCATCGCAATCAGATCCCATGTCTGTATCCAAAATGATTTTTTCATCAAATTCAATAATATTCTCTTTTTCTCCACATGCAAGGCACACAGATATTATTAAAACTACTAAAAAGCTCTTTTTCATTTCTTTAGGTTTCTAGGTTACGATTGAACGCCATCATTCTGGAAAACAAATTAGCGTTATTCAATTTCTTATTGCCCCTAATCAATCATGGATCCATCCTCTCAAATAAACTCCACCACATTCTCCAGTGCCATTCCACGGGAGGCTTTGATCAGGATGGTCGAATGGACATATTTATGTTCTTTTAAATAATTAATTAACAGCTCTCTGGTTTTCTTATAAACGCCTTTGCCAAATGATGTATAGGCATGTTTCATGGATTCGCCACAAAAAATGGCATCATTTATATTGTATTCTAGAAGTAGTTCTCCCACCCTTTGGTGCTCGGATAGCGTATCATCACCTAATTCAAACATATCACCAATAATCGCTACTTTTTTCGATGACTTCATCTGGGCTAAATTTTCCAATGCTTTTTCCATTGAAGAGGGATTAGCATTGTATGCATCAAGAATAATGGTGTTATTGCCCTTTTTAATGATTTGGGAGCGGTTGTTTTCGGGGGTGAATGAAGCGATGGCCTGATTGGCTTTATCTTCGGGGACCTTAAAATATTTACCAAGACATAATGCCGTAGCGATATTTTCGAAATTATACATTCCCAATAAATTGGTCTTTACATCATTCCCAAGTTCAGTCTTTACTTCTACATACGGATCAGCGCCGATGATGCTGCATGGGTAATCGCTTTTTTCATTGGGGTAGAAAACAGCATTCTTAATTCGCTTGCTCATATTCATGAGAATTGCCTGATGTTGGTTGATGAAGACCGTCCCATTATTCTTAATGAGGAAATCATAAAGCTCACTTTTTGCACGGATCACCCCTTCAAAACCTCCAAACAACCCGGTATGAGCTTTTCCTATATTGGTAATCAATCCGTGTGTAGGTCGGGCAATTGATGATAAAAGCGCAATTTCTCCAATGTGGTTCGCGCCTATTTCTATAATAGCGATTTCATGATCTTTGGTGATAGAAAGCACGCTCAGGGGCACACCAATGTGGTTGTTCAGATTGCCCGTTGTGGCAAAAGTATGGAAGGTGGAGCTCAATACGGCATGAGCCAGCTCTTTGGTTGTAGTTTTGCCATTCGAACCGGTAATGCCAATAATTGGGATATTAAGGGTTTTTCGGTGAGCTAAGGCCAATTCTTGCAGCGTCTGTAGTCCATCTTTTACTAGTATTGTTTTTCCGGGAATGGTGTAGGCTTCATCGTCAATTACCGCTGCCACAGCTCCTTTTTCGATGGCTTGGGATGCAAATTTGTTCGCATTGAAATTCGGGCCGTTCAATGCGACAAAGAGATTGCCATCAGAAATATTTCTGGTATCGGTGCAAATGCCGGTACTTTGCAAAAAAATCTGATATATTTTTCCGATCATAGATCTTTATTTTAAAAAATTCGTTTACATTTTAATTTTAATGGATAGAGCTATTAAGTGCATATATTTTATTCCTGAACTATTCAGGCAAGATATATTGTTTCAATAACAAAAGATATAGGTAGCGTTAAATTTTTAACAAACAGATGCAAAGATTTTTAAGGGGGATTCTCACAATACTTATAATTAACATTCCAGTTTTGGGTTTCGGCCAGTTGGTTTTTGAACAGATCTATGATGTCCCAATGGAGATTGAAGGGGGTAATTTTGACCTGGCCTGGGGTGGGGGATTAAACTCAAGTCAGTATAGTAAGGCAGACTTTGATGGTGACGGAATAGAAGAGTTGGTGCTATATGATCGCAGTGCAAATATATTCCAAATTTTTCGTGCAGAGGAAAATAGCTATATGCCCGCAAATGACTTCCGCGTCCTGCTGCCAGAAATACCAGAGGGGTGGGTATTTTTTGTGGATTACAATCAGGATGGCAAAAAGGACATTTTTTCTAATGGAGAGCGAGGTATCGTTGTGTATAAAAACATTTCGTTGGCGGGTGAGTTGGCACAGTGGGAAAAAGTAGCAGATCCACTGTTTACGACCGGTTATTCGGGAAAAATCAATTTAATTGCCAATTCAGCTGATTTCCCTGCCATTACCGATATTGATGGTGATGGCGACATCGATATTTTGGTGTATAATTTTGCTATTGGCGGATACATCAGGTTCAATAAAAACCTTAGCCAAGAGCTTTATGGAAATTCCAATGCTTTGGAATTTGAAATTTATACCAGAACCTGGGGGGAGTACGAAGAATGTGATTGTCATCTTTTTGCTTTTAAAGGACAATCCTGTGGGGACATTTCTAATGGTAGAGTTGCGCATGTCGGTGGAAAATCGCTTTTGGCAATCGATATTGATGGGGATGGGGATAAAGATTTGTTGTCGGGCCATGAGCAATGCCAGGAGCTGTACTTTTTTGAAAATTTGGGAGATAAAGACAGCGCTTATATGGTAGAATATTCCGATAATTTTCCAGATGATGTCTCACCTTCCAATTTCTATGTTTACCCTGTGGCATTTTATGAAGATCTCGATTTTGATGGAATAAATGATTTGGTCGTGTCGCCGGGTTTTGAAGAGAACATTGAATTTAAAATTGAATTTGCACATTCAAATTGGTACTATAAAAACCAGGGGACAAACAATACTCCCAATTTTGTTTTTCAGCAGAATGATTTTCTCCAGCATCGGATGAATGATTTGGGTGAAAATGCTATGCCTGTCCTGACCGACTTGAATGCCGATGCGAAAACCGATCTGCTGGTTGCTGCCAACGGCTACTGGAATGGTAGCTATTTTAGTGGATATGTTACTGAAATGGAAAATACGGGAACACCTGCCGAACCTTCCTTCAGCATTAAAAATATGGATTATCTTGATTTGTTTTCCCTTAACCTCGTTGATCCTAAAATAAATGTTGTTGATTTTAATGGTGATCAGGCGCCGGATCTGGTATATACAGGGCTGCAAATCCAAAACGGCGAATTGATCTCATGGTTATTTATCAATCAGGCTGCCGCCGATCAGCCCGTAGCTTTTGATATACAACTAAAAGAGCAAATTCAGGTGGGTGATGATGTGATGAATCATGGAGATAGTCCTGCTTTTTATGATGTTGACAAGGATGGGGCGCTGGATTTGTTGTTGGGCAAGGCCGATGGCGCCCTGGAATACCACGTCAATAATGGTGACAATACCTTTGAACTTCTCGATGCGTCGTTTCTTGGGATTGAGCGCGATTTTATGTTTGAAAGAAAAAATCTGACAGCATCAATTAGCGACCTCGACCGGAACGGTGAGGCTGATTTGATCACAACAGATTATAGTGGGGAAGGGAGGGTTTATTTTGATTTTCAGCAGCAAATTGCAACCGAACCAACGTTTGTTGACCTGAGCCATAACAATAGTGTTACAAAGCAGGGAGAGGCTATGGGTTTTGATGCTCATTCATGGGTTGCTTCAGCTGATTTGTATAATGTGGGAACGGAAAGCCTCATAGCAGGGGGCACACGGGGCGGCCTTCAATTTTTCAGGAATACAGCCGTAGGCGATCCCGGAGGAAACGGTGGTGCCATTGAAGTCAATATTTATCCAAATCCAATGAAAGCGGGAACAGGCTTGCTAATAAATGCAAATCAGGATCTTACTGTCGAGCTGATTTCTGTGCTGGGGCAAAGGATATTAGCCCCTTTTTCTGTGAAAAAGTTCATCACTTCAAGTCTTGACGTTGGCCATCTTCGGAATGGAGCCTATATCTTACGGTCGCACAATAGTGACGGACGCTCTTCTTCGGAGTTGTTTTTGATATTAAAATAAACATTTCCTGATATAAATCATTCTTTTGTCAAATAGCAAAAGCCCCACCTTAATATTGCGGATTAAATTAATTATTTTTGCAGCGATTTTGACCGGATTCAATCAGGTCAATATTGCTTTTATCAGAGTTAAACCTTAATAATTATAAAGATGAAAAATGCAGTAGCAATTTGTTGTGGTGGCGGACCCGCACCTGGAATGAATACAGTAGTAGGTAGCGTTGCCAAAATATTCCTGAGAAATGGATGGAAAGTAATAGGGTTACATGGTGGGTATTCAGGCTTGTTTTCGCAGGATCCAAAAATGGTTGATATTGATTTTTTATATGCCGATGATATTTTTAACCGTGGAGGATCTGCCTTGAAAATGAGTAGATTCAAGCCAAAAGAGGCTGATTTTGAAAACAACTTCAACCTTGATCTTTTCAAAGACAACAACGTCAAACTTTTGGTAACTGTTGGCGGTGATGATACAGCTTCTACTGCAAACAGAATTGCTAAATATATAAAGGATAAAGGCTACGAATTGAAGAACATTCACGTGCCAAAGACCATTGATAACGATTTGCCTTTGCCAGACAATACGCCAACTTTTGGCTACCAAAGTGCCAAGGAAGCAGGCGTGGCAATTTGTAATACCGTTTATGAAGATGCAAGAACAAGTGAAAATTGGTTCATAGTTTCTGCCATGGGAAGATCTGCCGGGCACCTGGCTGCGGGTATTGGTGGAGCGTGCCACTTTCCAATGCTGGTAATTCCTGAGATGTTCAACAAAACAGAAATCACAATCGATAAAATTGTGAATCTGGTTGTTTCTTCTATGGTGAAAAGGAAAATACTAGGGGTTCCTTACGGAGCTGCAATTGTTTCTGAAGGAGTATTTCATGACTTAAGCGAAGAGGAGATAAAGAATTCGGGGATCAGCTTCTCCTATGACGATCACGGTCATCCCGAGTTGGGCAAGGTATCAAAAGCGCATATCTTCAATGAAATGATCGAAATCAAGGTGAAAAAGCTTGGTTTGGATGTGAAAAGCAGGCCGGTAGAAGTTGGCTATGAAGTGCGATGTGTGCGACCAATCGGCTATGATTTGGTCTATTGTTCGCTGTTGGGAATTGGCGTGTATGAGCTTTACAACCAGGGTGCTTCCGGGTGTATGGTTTATGTTGGCGCTTCCGGGGAAGCTAAGCCCTTGTATCTTGAAGATCTTCAGGATGAGAATGGAAAGATTCCGCCTAGATTGGTTAACATTGAGGGTCACGGAGCCACTACCCTTATTAAAAATAACTTGCAATTTATTGAGCCTACAGACTATGAGGCTGCAAAAGCATTTGTCAGCAATCCTGAAGAGCTGGATTTCTACAAAATTCTGAACTGGTAAATTGTAGCTTAATATTCATTGTGAAATGCGCGTCCCTAAAGTCGCGCATTTTTTTTATGCCTAATTCAAGTCTGTCCATAATGTCCGATCTCTGCGTTACGCTTGTTTCTAAAAAACTCATTTACAAACGTAAACTCCGTTTTTCAGAAACTTCGCAAGCCTTGATCTCGAACATTCTGAACAAACTCTGACTTTAT